>PXDI01000233.1 GCA_003565095.1 PVC group bacterium
GAGCGCCGTTTACGGCAAACGCGGAACCATTGCCGCGGTTGCCGCATACACCGCTGTGCATCTGGCAACCGCCAACTTCACGCTGATTATGGCCGCCTTCATCTGCGGAACCTTCTGGGCCCTGCTGTACCAGAAATTCAACTCAATCTGGATCAATGCCATCAGCCACGCCATATGGGCCGTCGCTATCTTTATCCTGTTCCCGCTTGGCGGATAACCTGCGTTCCTACTCAACCGTGATGGCATCAACCGGACAGGCTTCCGCCGCTGAACGGCAGGCGTCTTCCGCATCCGCCGGAACAGAATCCACCTTCACAACCGCAAGCGAACCGTCCATCTCAAACACCGCCGGACATTCTTCCGCGCACAGCCCGCAACCAATGCATAGATCCGCATCTACACATGCTTTCATGACTGCCTCCTTTTCAACCGGCCACGAGGCCGGCAATCGTTGTTTCCCGCAACCTCTTTACCGCATCCGCCTCGATCGACTTCAATGTTTTGCGCATCGGGCATACCTTTGCATCCGGACAAAGTTTACCATGATACATACAACGCGTGAAGTCCACTCTCCCCTGAAAAACTTTTATAACATCAATCAACCTGATCCTTCCGGCAGGCTTCGCCAGCCGGAATCCGCCGCCGCGTCCGCGAAATGAAGCCAGAATACCCGTACTTGCCAGCGCTTGCAGAATCCGGCGCAAATACGGCCGCGGCACCCGCAGCTCCTCGCACATCCCCACCACCGCCACAAGCTCCTTAGGACGCTGCGCCATATAACATAACGCACGCACCGCATAATCCGTGTCACGATTAATTAACGCCGTCATAAACCCCCTGCGCTTTACCCACGCCCTTGCTTCCGGTACCAGCTTCATAATGACACTAAATCACTATCCACCTGATGTCAAGCCGCAGCCCGCCGGCAATTCTCATTATGTCCGGCGCCCCCTGCCGCCTTCTGCGGCAGGAGCGGAAGATTTGGCGGATGGCTCTGACCAAAATAAGAATTGCTGCTTGGCCGCTTTCGGCATTACCACAGAAAGCGCGGCATTTGCAAACAGAGCCGCGCCGGTTACTCAAACATAAAGATTGTGCCGCGGTCAGGCGCAAGCACATGCAGCACACCGGAGACCTGCCCCTGCCAATGGGCTTCGGTAACAGTACCTGTTACCGCATAAGAACCAAGCTCAACCGGCGGATCAGTTACTCCGTCATAAGTAATTTCGACATCCAGTCCGGGTGGCTGCGTTATGACCGTCACAATCCGCGGGGATCCGTTGTAACTTTGCCGCAGATTGTGCAGTGTCATATAAGCGTTATTAGTTGCAGCCTGTCCGCTGATCAGTAGCGCATAAGCCTGTTCAACACCGGAAAGCACACCGGCATGGGTGACTTCAACATAAAAGAACTCCTGTCCGGTCGCACCAAATCCAGAGGATGGGATATTTACCTGCTCAACATTGTCGAGCCGATTGGTTCCGGTGGTGGCTGCCAGAGAAGGATTAAACGGATCAAGTACGTACGGCAACCATACCGCTCCCGCCATATCCACAATCCGCAAATCCAGATCATTCACCAGCACGCGGTTGGTGGAATTCAACCCGCTTTGAACCGGACCGGGCGGATCCGTCCAGCTCAGTGTGGCACGAATGTCATCCGTCCCGTTCCAGGTTAATACATACCGGTTGGTCTGGGTTTCCTCAAGAACGTCCTCCAGCATGCTTTGCGCATCAGCAGAATCAGAATGACGCCGGATATGCTCTGCCGCGGCAGCCGTATTCATCAATCCCCAGCCATAACGGTAATCAGGCCCCGCATTGCCCAGATCATCCGCGGTATGAATAATCAATCCCTTGAGCATCGCCGCACGCATATTCTGATCCGTAAAGCGGTTACGGTAATATTCGCTCAACAGTACCGCAGACCCGGCGGCATTAGGTGCAGCCATGCTCGTTCCGCTCGCCGTCCCATATTCACTATTGCTGCCGGCGGAGCTTGAATAGAGCGATACACCGTTTGCCACAATGTCCGGCTTGATGCGTCCGTCATCGGTTGGACCCCAGCAACTGAAACTGGCCATTGTGGCTTTTGCCGGATCGCGCTGGCCGGATGTGACCGCAGCGTTCACAGCACCCACCGTCATTATATTTTTGGATACCGACTGATAACTGACGGTATTATATCCACCGTCCTTATGATTATCGGCAAAAGGATCCGTTTCCGCATCATACGGCTTCGACTGCCAGCCGCTATCCCAGTAATAAAACGTTGCTCCGGGAGAAGGCATGCCGTCGCCGCGATCATTGCCGGAAGCCTTAAACGGCAGAAAATAAGGCGCATTGAAACACAGCTCATCCCAATCGTATGCATGCGCATTATACCGTCCAAAGGCGCGATCCTCACGGTCTGCCAGCGGCCAACCCCACCAATGCCAGCCGCTGCTGCCAGACCAGTCGCCCCATGCCCAACCGGCAATATATCCGTAGGAATGATTTGAATGGTAAAGCTTGTTTGCTTGTTCAGCCCCTGCCGCGGCGACCGCCGTCATCTCCGCAAGATCATCGTTCCAGTCATAGGAATGAATTGCCGCGGCCGGGGCCATCCCCAGCGCGGCGGCATCCCCCCCCGCCGCGCCAATCGTGCCGGCAACATGGGTGGCGTGGTTATTGTTGCCGGCGGAATTTTTCAAAGTCACACGTCCGCCGAATTCCTGATGCGTCGAACGCACATCTCCACCATCCCAAACACCAATTACAACATCTGTCCCATCAACATCATAGGGCGAATAATTACGTACCTCATGCGCAGCGGTCGAGATTCCTGCGTTGACGTTCATCGTAATCGCATAAAGCGGACGGCCGTCAACAAGTGCCATAATTTCAAATAAACGGCCGTCAACAGTTTCTCCGCGGACCGGCCAGTTGTTCTCCGCCGCCGCTGCCAACGCTTCAGCCTTGCGTTCGAAAAAACCTTCACTCAACAACACGACACTCTGCTCACGAGAAGCTTCACTGCTTAAATCAATCGCTACCGGCATCTGCGCAAATACCGCAATAGCCGGCAGCATAACGACCGCAAAAAACAACCCACAAAGCAGCTTTTTAATCCGGTAGCTTAGCTTCTTGCTCAATAAAAGCTCATATTTCATAATGCCTGATTTCACACCCATATTATACAAAAAACGCCCGTCCATAAGCAACCCCTCAGATTCACCAGCAAAGTGGCTTGACGCGGAGCACATGCTTTAAGCATAATGTACATATGCAAAACGAATTGACAGCGATTGAGGCACGGGTGCTTGGCAGTCTGATAGAGAAAAGCATTACCAGCGCCGATTA
>PXDI01000187.1 GCA_003565095.1 PVC group bacterium
CATACCAGCCGGATTATGATTAGATGCATATAACAGTAGAATAAAGCGGAAAGCAGCGAAGGAGCCAGTCGGCATGAGTATGTGTAAGCCCTTACAGAATAATCAGATATGAGAATTTAATGAAAGATAGCCAAGTCTATCAGTATTTTCTGATATCTATAAATAAACCGGACCAACAGCTTATTTCTTCTCATTTTTGAGAATGGCATGGGGTATGCTGTGAAGTATCAAACGTTTGCAAACGCCTTGATGGCGGCCTCATATCCGGCACCGATACATTCATCAACACGATGAAACTCCATAAAACGAACGTTACCTACTTCCGGGCAAATTAATACATCCGGCGGATCCTTTGCCAGCATGAGGCGGCTGAGGCTGGTTTCCATAATACGGATAGAGTTTCCCAGAACATCAAAAATCCCCGGCAATTCTTGCGGATTCATGAAATCAGACAGCGATTCGCGTGCTTTTCCCGGCAAAGCCTGCAAAGCCGCATTCAACTCATGCGCCCAATCACGCATTTTCTCGGGCAGACAGTCAGCCCAGCGGTCGAAATCGGAACTATGTTTGGCCGTTTTCTTTATTACCGGCGCCCTGCCCCGCGGAGATGGATAATGATTCAGGTTCACGGCTATAATCTGTTTTGCGCCGGCAGCCCGCGCCACACTTACAGGGACAGGGTTTACCAAACCGCCGTCCACCAGAATCCTATCAGCGTAATTCACCGGAGTAAAAATACCCGGGATGGCGATCGTGGCCCTTACCGCATTGAGCATGTCGCCGTCCCGCAAAACAACCTCCTCGCCGCTATACAAGTCCGTAGCAATCACCATAAAAGGAATGCTCAAGTCTTCTATTTTACAGGATGATATTTTTTCGCGCAGAAATTCCAGTATTTTGGCGCCGTCCACCAGCCCGGAATGCGGCAGATTGAACTCCACAAAATAGCGCAACACATCCCGCCATTCCAGTTCGCGCGCGGCCGCCTCCAAGACCCGCCATCGGCCGGCGGCATATGCGGCACCAACCACCCCGCCCATGCTGGTCCCGACAATAATATCAGGCTTGATGCCATATTCATCCAATGCATGCAAAACCCCAATGTGCGCCCAGCCCCGGGCCCCGCCACCGCCAAGCACCAGCGCAGTTGGACTGATATTCGTTTTATTCATAGCGCTCTCCTTCATTCCAATTGACAAACCTGCGACAGAGACCATATTATACCGATATGAAAGGTTATCAACATTTCTTGATTATGCTTTTGGCATTTTGCGCGGCCGGTTGTCTGGTGCCGGAAATCAGCAACGGGAATGTCGCGGCCCATCCATTCAGCCGCTATGAGATAATTCTTCAGCGCAAGCCTTTCGGAGAACCGCCCGCCACCCCCGAACCGCCCCCGCGCCCGGTTCAGGCCGCACCCGAAGCACCTCCCTTCACGCAGGATTTGCGCCTCGTAGCACTATCCGATACCGATTTCGGCCTGCGTATCGGAATTGTAAATGTCTCCAGTAAAAAGAATTACTATCTTTCAGTCGGTGAGGAGTTCGAAGGCATACAACTGCTGGACGCGTCATTTGAAGAAGAAGGCGTTTTGCTTAGCAAAGGCGAAGAAGAACTCTGGCTCTACATGGGCGGAGGATCTTCTGCAGCGCCGGCCGCCGGTCAGACTGCCGCAGCCCGTCAACCGGCCAGAACACCATCAAGAGTGCCCCCGCCGCCCGACTCATATCGCGCCCGCATGCAGCGGCGCGCCGATGAACAGCGGCGCGCCGAGGAGTTGCGGCGGCGCCGGGAACAGGCCTTTACCCCGCCCGAACTTACCGGCGAAGATCTCCAGCGTCATTTGCGCGAATATAACCTGGAACTGATCCGTAAGGCCGCACGCGGTGAAGCTGCCGGGCCCCCGCTGCCAATGGAGCTAACGCCGGAAGAAGACCAAATGCTGGTGCAGGAAGGTGTGCTGCCGCCGGCGGAATAAATGCCAGACACTATCGCCTGGCCGCCCGGCTGGCACGTTCAAGAATACGCCGCTCACGCGCAGTCAGCGCAGGCAGTCCCTCGCGATGCAGTTTTTCAAGTATCTCGTCGACTATTTCCGGCGAAGGCGGCAGGTCTTCATCATCCGGCATAAGTCTCAGATTGCGTTTTTGCGACCTGCGCCGCCAACCTCCGCCCGCAAACAAACCCCGTAATGAGAAACGCGGCAGCCACGGCAGACCAATCCGGCGGCGGGCATACAAATATCCCGCCAAACCACCACCCAGATGGGCGGCATGTGCGATCTGCCCATCTGTACCAAACAATGCAAAAAGTGTAAATGCCGCCAAACCCAGCGCCAGCCATTTGGCAGCAAGAGTTACCGGTATAACAAAAAACAGCAGCAGGGTAATCCGCCGCTCAGGATAAAAGGTTGCAAATGCGGCCATTATTCCAAAAACCGCCCCTGAAGCCCCGATACAAACCGCCCCGGGTGCCCCCGACAATACAACCCATCCCAAGCCTCCGGCCAAACCGCTGCCGGTAAACAACCACAAAAATGCTTTCGACCCGATCGCACGCTCAAGATCCCTGCCAAAGACATACAATCCCAGCAGATTGAAAAGCAGATGGAACAAATTCCGCCCTGAATGCAGCCAGATATAGGTTACCGGCTGCCAGATAAAACCACGCCCCAAACCCCAGCGGCTTAACCCGAAAACGGCACTGAAGCCGCCTTGCAGAAAGGCATCCGCCAGCAATTGCACCACAAATACGGCTATCAGCGAAATCAACAGACTGCGCATCATGGACGGGGGAAACGCCGGTCGCGGCGGCCCGCTGTAATAATCATATTGCCGGTCTGCCCACATATTTTTCTACTAAATCCCAAATAATATTACCGTCACCAGCCCCGTTCTCAACGGGGACTTTCCTGGAGCGGAGACGGCGGCGGAGCTGCCTGTCCCCATTCGCCAGGTCGCTCAGCACATTCAAAATGCAAAACCCCGCCCTGCGCAATCTCTGCATGCTTGATCCAGGCGCGCTCCAGCGGCCGGCCGTTTAATGTGGCCGAAACGATATAACGTTTTTCCGCATTCACCCCGGGTGCCTCAATCACCAGCGCATGGCCCTGCCCGCCCACCTTAAACTCAACCCGTTCAAAAAACGGTGTTGTCAGCCAGTAGATATCCTGCCCCATCAGCGGATAAAGGCCCATGCTCGAACACATATAGTAGGCGCTGTGCGAGCCCATATCCTCATTATCGGGCAATCCGTTGCGCGCTGTGCTGTAGCGTGTGGAGATCAGATGCCAGATCCATTTGGCGGTCAGATCCGGACGACCCGCGTAAATAAAAGTGTAAGGAACATGCATACTGGTTTCATTATTAAACGTATAACCGGCCTCCAGCAGGGCATTCAACTTCCCGGCAAACGCCTGCTTTCCGCCGCGCCGCGCCACCAGTCCGCCGAAATCATGATGAGTACTGAATGTCCAGCGCATACTCGGTCCTTCGTAAAAATAAGGATCGTTCCATGAGTCTGGCCGGCATTTCATCGGATCAAACCGCTCCACCCAGCTTCCATCAGGATTACGCGGCGCAAAATGCTCAATATCCTCGCTCCACAGATTCCATAATTTGCGTGAGCTTTCCAGATAATTCTCTGCAACATCGCGGTATCCCAGACGCCCGGCCAGACTGCTGATGCACCAGTCCTGATAGGAATATTCCATATGTTTGCTGACACAGTTCTTGGGAACATTGGTAGTTAAATACCCCTTGTCGCGGTACTCAGCCAGATACCGCCCGTAAAGCAGCGGATCAGGCGATTCAATCTCATTGTTTTTACGCATGAATTGCAGCGCCCGTTCATAGTCGATCCCCGGCAGCCCCTTCAGGTGTGCTTCATTGAAAAGGATATCCGCCGAGCTGCCGCCCTGAATCTGAGCGCTGTGCCCGGCGATCCACGCATCAGGCAGCCAGCCGATATGCTCGGCAATATCCAGCAGACAGTTCAACTGATCAACTTCCATCTGCTCATCTATCAGCGTCAGCAGCGAATTGGCATTACGTACACTGTCCCACAGACAGTAATAATCCCAGAAATGGCGTACCCCGGATTTCCAGGCCGGATTTTCATCATCAACACCGAGATCGGTCGGCATACACACCAGCCGCGTAAAGAAAGTATAAAACAGCCTGCGCTGCTCTTCTGTTCCGCCTTCGACCTTTATCCGTGAAAGCATCCGCTCCCATGTGTTCTCCGCTGCGGCACGCACCTCATCAAATGAGGCCGCCGGCAGCTCGTTTTCAAATGCCGCGCGCGCATTCGCCACGCTCACAAACGAAATGCCGACACGCAGCTCAACCGTTCCTGCATCCGTTCCGAATTCCGCAATACCCTTGCTGCCCTGCCCCTGCGTGAATGTGCCTGGATGAATGTCATGGATGTTTGCCACATGGCGCTTCAATGGTTTTTGCGCAAACCGGGCGTAAAAGAATACCGAATACGGAAAATCGTGCCCCCAACCGCCGTGAAAATCACCCCGCCCGACCGCCTCGGTTTCGGTAATCCATTCAAAGAACCCGCCATCGCACTGAACCGCACCACGGAAATCCCTTTGCAGCACGGAGCAGGCGTCGAGCATCAGGCAGGCATTCCGGCCGGCCGGAAAAGTATAACGGTGTAACCCGCTCCGCGGGGTAACCGTTAGTTCTGCTAATATCCCGGCAGGTTTCAACAGCACTTTGTAATAACCGGGCGCAGCCTGTTCGTCCTCACGATCATAGGGGTCTATCCCGGTGCGCACCGGTCCGCAGAATGGTGTAACCGCCGCATTGCCGTAACGCCCACCACCACCGGTGCCACTGACATGCGTATGACTGAAGCGCATAATCGGCAATTTACTGTTATAGCCATTGGTCTTATGCGGACGAATGGTATCCGGGCCCAAACGTACCAGACTGAAAGGCAGATACGGTCCGCACAGCGTATTACCCGCACCATCCACACCGATAAAAGGATCAACGTAATCACATAGCCTGTTGCTCATAATTCACTCTTGATTTATTATGGGTCCCCAGTAACGCATGAACTCCGCCATAAAGGCGTCAATGTCAACATACTGCCCGCGCATCAGACGCAGGACCTCCCCCTGCCACTCAACCACCAGCGTTTCCACCCGGCAGCGCTCCTGCAATCCAGCAACATCCGCCAGATGCGCAATCGCTTCATCTCGCAATCCGGCAGCATTACCGGCATCTAAGCCGTAAAGCACGCAGGAAAGCTTCAGCCACGCAAGCTGAAAAGCACAATACAGATCAAGCTGGAAAAGATTCTCCTCCAACAAAAAACGCAAATAACGACAGGCTTCAGGTGTCAACGCTTTTTCCGCTTTATCAAGTTCAGCCAGACTTACCGCCGCCTGCCGCGCGGCCTGCTCATACGCAGCGGTCTTGCGCCGGATAATTTCCGGATCCCCGCGGCGAATCCGCTGATATTCAGCCACATGCCCCGCATCCCAGCGAAAAACCGCCCAAGCCATATGAAAAGGATTTCGACGCAATTTATCATCATCGTCATCGTACGCCACTGCAGCTTCGTCTTTAGGCAGCCTCAGCAAAGGATTATGATATTGATACTTTGATTCTCCAAAAGGCTCATCCATCACATACAGCCCCTCGGCAACAACGTTGCCGGTTGTTTGCAACGCGGCCTCAACATATTCAGCGGCTGCTTCACCAAAATAATGCGTGCAATAATCACGCCATGCAGCATCCACCCCGCCGGGTTTATTGTCTGCCAGATATGCCAAGGCCC
Organism: PVC group bacterium; assembly: GCA_003565095.1. Taxonomy (GTDB): domain Bacteria; phylum Verrucomicrobiota; class Kiritimatiellia; order UBA8416; family PXDI01; genus PXDI01. Next base: position 5,800 of record PXDI01000187.1, read on the forward strand.
ACAGATTTACTTCCTGCGGACGGGCATAAATTGTATTCAGTCGCTCCCATGGTTTCCAACCGCGGTCGACCCGCACACTGATTCCGCTACAACCGCTTTCCTGCCAATATTTGAACTGCCGCTCCAGCACATCCGTAAAACAGTTGGCGACGTGATCCATGCGGAAATACTCGCCGGCGATATCCACTTCTATAAATTGCGGCTTGGGAGCCACCTTCCCGATCAGCGGATCATCAATCGAACGCATGTGCCAATCCTGCGGCACCGATTTGGTCATTATCGTCAAATCATCGGGCAATGCGGCAATTGCCGCGCACACGTCACTGAACTCGTCAGGATGATGCACAAAGCTACGCAATATCAAACGCCGCCCGTGTGCTTCACAACGCGCCTTGATTGTTTCAGTCAGCTTTTTCAGGATCGGGGTGTCAGTTGCTTTTTTCTGCGTTTCGACTACGGTCAGAACCAGATTATCAACCCACGGAAATAATTCTGTCAGAATGCTGTCATAGCGATCGGCAACCGCCTGCCATAGCACTTCGTTATCAACTGAGGGCTCGCCCCATTCATCATCATAATCGGCAAACTCGTGAACCCACAGACTGACCGTCATGCCGAGTGATTTAATCAGCTCAAATGTCCCGCTGCGCTCCAATCGCGCGCGCACATCACGGATCCTTTTCAGCAACCCGCGCTCAGTTTGCAGACAAACATCGTTAAACCCGAGTTCCGCCCCGCGCCGGATCATACGCGGGTCAGGCCAGCTTTCATGAAATGATAACGAACGGTATTCCATTCTTTCTTCCTTATCCTGCCTGTTGATCAATATTTTTGGGTGGGATCAAACCCCAGCTGTGCCTCTGCCGGCTCAATACCCATAATGATCTCCGCCACCTTCTGCATACTGAAGGCAGTCGGATTGAAATGCACGATCACATTCTTCCAGCCATCTTCGACAATTATGCCGTAAGGGGCATTCACCACCGCTATCGCCGGTTTGCCCATTGATGCCAGCCGCTGATACATCTCACGGCCACAGCCTTCCTGTCGACTGTAATAACCCGTGAACACAATTACATCCGACTCCGCCGCCATTTCCTCAATAACCGGCAGCGCCCGCGTCAAACCGTCCTTACGATCCCAATCAATGAACCGCACATCCGCACCACGCTCAAGCAGCGCTTCATACAAATACCCGCAATGCATCTGGCTGGTATGCGGGCCCATTGTTTCCTCCGCAACCAGAATACGCGCACCTTTCTTCGCCGGCAATGCGTCGCCGCTGCGCAAGGTAACAACCGTACGCCGGGAACTCTCGCGGGATACCTCGCGACTCTCAGGATCAGCCAGCATCGTGTCCACTTTATCCAAATCAACCATGCAATCCGCCGGATCAAGCAGGCCGTACTCTTCTTTAACATCAAGGACCCGCCGCACCGATTTCTCCACCTGCTCTTCAGGAATACGCCCGCTGCGCACCGCTTCAAAGACCGCCTCAAAGACTTCACGGCGCAAGGCGTTCTCGTCTTTCAACAACAGCAAATCAACCCCGGCCTCGAATGCGCGCACCGCGGCCTCGGGAACTTCATAACGCGCCACCAGCCCGCCCATCGTGAATGAATCGGTAATAATCACCCGATCAAAGCCCAGTTCTTCACGCAACACCCCGGTCACAATCGGTTTTGACAGCGTGGAGATTTCGTTTGAGGGATCAAGCGCCGGATATACCGAATGCGCCAGCATGATACAGGGCAGCCCCTGCTCGATCAACGGCCGGTAGGGCGCAAGATGCACCTCCCGCATCCGGTCGCCGGATTCTTCAATCACCGGCACATCGTAATGCGCATCTTTGGCGGAATGCCCGCGCCCCGGAAAATGCTTGCCGGTGGCAACCAGTTTTGAGTCGCGATAGCCTAAATACGTTTGCAGGCCGAATTCACCGCATATGCCCGGATCGGGACTGAAGCTGCGCGTCCCGATTTCAGGATTAGCCGGGTCTGTATTAACATCCATGTCCGGCGAATGCACCCAGTCAATACCAACCGCCTTGAGCTGACGGCCCACCAGCCGCCCGACTTTACGGGTTAACTCCTTATCTCCGGCGGCCGCCAATCCCATCGGATGCGGCACCCCCCAGATGTTCGGCCCCATCACATCGCCCTTGCCGTTGCCCTCAAAATCCAAAGAGAAGTAGAGCGGGATTCCGGCACCGGTTTCAATCGAACGCAAACGCAAAGTGTTCAAGACCTCGGCATATTCCCGCGGAGTCAATACCGGCACTCCGTAGTTACTGCCAACCCGGCGCTCGTTGTATTCCGGCTTGCGTTCAACGCGAGTGGCTCCGGGATGATCAGACCCCAGATAACGGATAAACTTGCGCGCCTGCGGAGTAACCCGGAAACCGGCCACATGATACTTCTCGATCATCTCAATGATATCAGGATATGGATATGTTCCGCAGAATCCGAGACAGAACATCTGGCCGATTTTCTGCTCCAGCGTCATACGGTTCAACAGTTTGTCAACTTTCTCCGACATTGGTGTGCTCCTTATGTTAATCTCGTCTGTTAGTCGTCAACCGGCGAAACATTGACCGGACAATTGGCCGTTGCCTGCAAATTGCCATAGATAATCCCCACGGCCGCCCGCAAATGCTCACGTGAGCCGGGATTGAACACCGTCAGGACTGTCTGAATATCCGCCGGGGCGGAGAATTCGTAAGGGGTATTGGCCACCACAATCACCGGCTTACCGGTTTGCTGCATTTCGCGCACAAGTTCCGTAATGGAAGAGGCCGCTTTGTGATACCAGTAGTTGGTCGTTATGATCACATCCGCCTCGTGCATGCGGCGGCGGACACGGTCAATATCGCTTTCCGACGGCGTGTTGCCGATTTCAACCGAACCGGCCTTGTCGGTCATCCGGCAAACCTCATCCCACAGCAACCCCGGATGACAGTCCATCGTGTTCGATGCCAGATGCGTGGGAAACACCTGCTCTACTACCAGAACTGATTTATCCTTCGCCAGCGGCAGCACATTCTGTTCATCCCGCAACAGTAAAACCGATTTTTCGGCGATATCACGCGCTTCTTTGCGAATATCCGGATCGAACCGTCCGGACAACGCGGCCTCGGTATCATCTACCAGCCCGCCGTTCTGTGCCAAGCCCATGTCCCATCGCATTCTCAAAATCCGGCCGCAGGCCTCATCCAGCCGCGCCTCAGGCAAACGCCCCTCACCCACCGCATCACGCAGATATTCCATAATGCGCCAGCGGATCGGACTCTCATCGCGCAAAAGCACCAGATCATTGCCGGCCAGAATGTACTGCAGAATCGCCTCGCGCAGTTCATACTTTTGCAGCACCCCGCCCATCATCATGTTGTCGGTGGTGACTACCCCCTGGAAACCGAATTCGCCACGCAAAAGTTCATTAATCACATGCGCGGTGGCACCGGCCGGCGCATCATTCACGCCCAGCGCCGGATAAAGACAGTGCGCGGTCATTACCGCCGGCAGCCCGGCATCAATCAAAGCGCGGTATGGTGCCAGATGTTTTTCATAAAGTTCCTCACGCGAAAGCTCAACCGCAGGCAGCCCCCAATGCGCGTCGTGCACCGACTCACCGCGGCCGGGAAAATGCTTGCCGGTGGCAATCAGGCGGGTCTCCTGCAAACCGCGCAGCGTTTCCAATGCAAATTTGGTAACTATCTCCGGATTGTCCCCATAAGCGCGCGTGCCGATTTCAGGATTGCGCGGATTCGTGTTAACATCCAGCACGGGGGAATGGATCATATTCGCGCCAACCGCCCGCGCCTGTTTGCCGATGGCTACTGCGGTGCGGTAGGCTGTCTGCGGATCACCGGTAGCGGCCAGACCCATTGGATGCGGAAACAGGCAGGCATCAAACAGCAGGTCATCCGATCCGCTGCCCTCCTGGTCGATTGTGAAATGCAAAGGAATTCCCAGCGGACGTTCCATGGCAAGTTGGCGAATGCTATTGAGCAAACGCGCATATTGCGGCATTGAACAATACGCCGCCGGCTTCATATACGCATAGTCGCGATTCAGCCCCTCCGGACGATGCATCGAACGCATCACCGCTTCATCAGGCTCTTCACCGGGCTTTACGTCGTTCATCAGGTTCATTCCGCGGAATCCCTGTGAAATCCGCAGACCGCCGAGATTGTGATTCTTCACCAAATCAACCACATCGGGAGTCAGATGCGTTCCGGCAAAGCTGAAAACCAGCACCTGACCGATTTTCTGCTCAATATTCATCTGCCCCAACAGCCCATCCACCCACTTGTCACGTGCCTCGCTCATCAATATTTCTCCTGTTTCATTCACTTAAATTGACAAAAGAATTAGAATGGTAAAGCATCCCGCCGCCGTCAAGAAGCAACTTGCAAATAATCAATCTATCCCGCGCTTGACAGACAGACAGGTTCGGGCATGATAACGGCTTTGTAATTCAAAAAGGAGACATAATGAGAATCGCGCTTGATCTGAAGATTGATCCATTCAGCCGCAAGGGTTCATATTACGCCATTATCGATAACGACAACAAACCGTTTGGCGAAGCGGTCAACATCAGCACCTGCCTGAACCGCGGCAGGGGAAAACACTTACTGTTTGCCCTGAAGCTTTGCGACACCAAATCCGGTAAACCGATTAAGGCATCCATCACGGCTGACTCATCAAGGGTAACGCTCAGCGGCGGCGGCGGTAAATGCGAGCTGTGTATTGAACCGCTGCAAACCCTGCGCATACGCAGTGAAGGTGTCGGCTTCTCGCTGCAGATGCCGACGGATTACGCCGTACTGGCATATCCCCAGCCCGCCGGTCGCTGGGCATTCAGTTGCCGCCACCCCATCTCAACGCGCTATATGCTCGACCCGCTGCAAGGCCAACTCAAAATCGATGCGCCCTGGAACGGTATGCAGTGCGATAAAATGCTCGCAATCATATTGCCTGACGAAAACGGCACCGCCGAACTGGCCGTGGATGAGTTTTTAAGCACATGGGTCGCGCCTAAACGGCGTCCCGCATTTGCACAATGCCTGCAAACGGTTGAAAGCGATTTCGATAAATGGCTTGAGACAATTCCAACGGTTCCGCGCAGACTCGAAAAAGCGCGCCGACACGCTGCTTTTGTCAACTGGAATTCTATTGTCAATCCACTCGGACTTTTTCAGCGGCCGGCCATGCTGATGTCAAAACGCCATATGGATCAGGTCTGGAGCTGGGATAACTGCTTCAACGCCATGGCGCTCAGCTATCATAATCCGGCACTGGCATGGGATCAGTTCATGGTGATGGTTGACCGCCAGGACGAATTCGGCTGCTTTCCCGATGCGGTTAACAACCGTTGCGAGCATTTCCGTTTCAGCAAGCCGCCCGTGCACGGCTGGGCATTTGACTTTGCACGCAAACGCAATCCACGCTTTTTCACCCGCAAGCACCTGCAGACAGCCTATGGCTGGCTCAGCCGCTGGAGTAACTGGTGGCTTGAGCACCGTGTCTGGCCGGGCGACAGCCTGCCGCACTATCTGCACGGCAACGACAGCGGCTGGGATAACAGCACTATGTTTGCCAAGGGCATTCCGTTGATGGCGCCGGATCTGGGTGCGATATTGGCTTCACAACTGAATGTGATTGCAAAACTGGCGGACGAGCTGGGCATGCAGCGTGCCGCGCGCGAATGGGCCGGACGGCGTGACATTCTGCTCAAGGCATTGCGCAAGGACCTGTGGCGAGGCGACCATTTTGTTGCAATAACCCGTCCCGCCGGGGAGGAAGTTCATTGCGACAGCCTTGTTCCCAACATCCCAATTATGCTCGGACGCTTGCTGCCGGCGGATATTCGCAAGCAGGTGATCAAAAACCTGCGCGGATTCATCACCCGTCACGGGCTCGCTACCGAGCGCCCTGACAGTCCGCATTACGAATCCAACGGCTACTGGCGCGGCCCGATCTGGGCCCCGTCAACGATGCTGGTGGTTTCCGGCCTGCACGCCGCCGGTGAAAAGAAAATGGCCGCGCAGATTGCACAGCGCTTTTGCCGCACATGTGCCAAGAGCGGATTTGCTGAAAACTTAGATGCCCTCACCGGCGACGGTCTGCGCGACCGCTCCTACACCTGGACCGCCAGCTCGTTCATGGTCATGGCACATGAGTTTGTTGAATAGGGGGAGTTCAATCCCCGATTGGCCGGCCAAGCGCACCGCAGGGCCAGCGGCCCTCAAACCAGTCATCCAGTTTCTGCCGGATAGCGGCATCCGCATTACCGGCAGTACCATGCTGAATGCGCTCCAACGCACGATCAATCAGGGTCATATGCGCCGGTGAATGATGATGATTACGCACAAACCGCACCGCATCGTCATCACCATCCAGCATTCTGCGGGTAAAAGTTGCAAAACGGTCCCGGTAATGCCGTTCCCACTGAAAGTCTACCACCGCATCAAACCACTCCGCCACACGCTTGCGGTCATTCAAGTCCGCACTTAACTCACGCATGAATACCACAAAATCATCCAGCTTGCCGCCTTCCAAACGCTTCACCCCGTCCCCGCCGTCAATGCCGTAAGGAATCAAGTCGGCCGCGGAGATTTTATTCCCGTCAAACCGCAGTCTGACCAGATAGCCGTCCCCGGTATGCGGCGGTATTTCATTCTTCCGCGGCAGCGCCGGACGAAAGACAAAATTGCCGACGCTGAAAAAGACCGGCACACTGCGGCCATCTTTCATTTGCAGCACTGTTGCGCCCTGCGGTACGTGCGGATGATGCCCGATCACGGCATCCGCCCCCGCCGCGGCAATCGCCATCACGCGGTCATACCAGTACAGCGAAGGCACCGGCACATACTCCCGCCCGCCGTGAACAATCACAACCACAACATCGCACTGTTCCTTTGCCGCCCTGACATGATCCAGCATGTTCGCATTATATGCCGAAGCGATGCCGCTGCTCTGCGGATCAGGTTCCCCGTCTTCCGGCTCCGCAATTCCCACCAGCCCTATCCGCAATCCACCGGAGTGCATAATGACAGGCTTGAACGCTTCGGCCGCATTCGTTCCGGCACCGAAACACGGCAGCCCGGCCTCTCCGGCCAGCCGCAAAGTCTCCACCAGTCCCGGCGCACAATAATCCATCGCATGATTGTTGGCCAGACAGGCGGCATCAAATCCGGCCGACTTCAAAGCCTTGCAGGAAGCTGTCGTCCCGGCCAGAATCACCCCCTCCTTTACAAAAGGTGTTCCTTTCTCCGAGGCGCATTCATAGTTAACCACGGAAACATCGGCCGCCTGAATATATTCCAGCAGGCCATTGTAAAGTTCTTGCGGGGGGCGTTCAGCGGCATCGGCATAACAGCGGCAGGCCGCCCAGTCCCCGGCGGCCAGCAGCACCTGACCGTCGGCAGAGACGCTTTCAAGCCCCGGCCACGACACATTAACAATCCCGTCCCTGATCGCATACTGCGGAACAATCGTCTTCTGCTCTAAATATAACATATTCACATCTCTTACGCTTTTACTAAATAGCACTAAACTGCCAACGGCCAAGACTCAATGCAAGGGAAAAAGGATGACTGCGGGTGAGTATAATCGAACAGATTACCAACATTGCGCGTTTCTCACACGTTCCACGAAGCCCGATTCCTGATCTGCGGTCTGCGGTCCATTTCTACTTCAGACCGACAAAGCTTTCTGGGCCCCCCGCTCGACGGCCTTGTCTGCCCTGCGAAGCCTTTGGCGAAGCATGGTGCCAGCAAGCGGAAGAATTCAGGCAAATCGGCCGCAAGCTCAGTGGACGCCCTCCCCGCTCGACGGCCTTGTGCCGGCAAGCGGAAGAATTCAGACCAGCCGCCCGCAGGCTCAGCGGACGCCCTCCCCCGCTCGACGGCCTTGTGCCGTCGAGCGGAAGGATTCAGCCCAACCGCACGCAAACAAAAACAGACAAGCGCCCGTATTGTGCAAAAGAAGCGCCTTGCTCAACTCTTGCGCATTTCGGGCGCTGTTCTGGTTTTCGCTTACTGCCGAAGCAAAAACAAAATCCTCTTGTCCGACGACACTAGGTCGTCGGACGCTCTCACCGCTCGACGGCTGTCGAGCAGACCGACAAAGCTCGCGACAAAGTTTTCGCCCCTCCCCCGCTCGCTGAGTTTACTCGGCAAGCGGAAGGATTCAGACCAGCCGCCCGCAAGCTCAGTGGACGCCTATGCAAAAACCCTACCACAATCAAAACACATGGCAAGGGATTACTCCGTTTCAACGCACGCGGCTGAATAATTACAAATTTGCAACGGCAGGAGCAAATAGATCAATCCTCACCTGACCTCAGCATTCCAAGGCCAACGATAAACCGCACAACCCATGGCGAACCGCAGGGCGCAACAAGCTACCGCACAATGACATCATCCAGCCAGTTGTCCGCCGTGGCGTCTCCGCCAATGATGACCCGGAAACCAAGATCCCGCTGCCGGTTGCCATGACGATGCCATTCACGCGTATCCACCCCCAGCACATGCGGCAGACTCGACCACGCCCCACCGCGCGACATCGGATAACGAAATACCCTGAAACGCCCCCGTTC
>PXDI01000199.1 GCA_003565095.1 PVC group bacterium
AGCCGGCTGGACCGTATGCGACGGCCGAGACCGGGATTGAGGCCACGCCGCCGGTAAACACGGTGGTCGTGCCGGTGGACGGCGAGAAGATGCTCTTCTTCCGGGTGATCATTGAGTAAAAAGCTGAAAAGCTGAAAAGCTTCCCGCTTCGCTCTACGAGCTTCGCAGGACAAGGAAAAGCTGAAATTGCTGGCATGTCCGCCGTAGCCGCGAAGCGCGAAGGTGGATGGGCTTTGCTGGGGAACCGCAGAACACGCAGAACACGCAGAAACGGCAATGATGCAGTAAAATTGTCAACCAAGATCGACATATTTGATTCTTAGTCGTATGTGTATGCCGTTAGGTGCAGCCTCGTGCGTGGTGCATAGCCAGCTCGCGAGAAGGCCCTGAGACACTCCACAGAGACCCATGCACGCCCGCGCAGCCGCGCGTTCGGCGAAAATGCGTTACATATTTTGCTCACTCATTTCCCGTTTCACTTCTTCATCATGCTGTTGAGGATTGACATGGTTTGGCATTAGGATAGACTTCAGGCCGACAGGAGGTAACATTGTGAATTAATTGGTGATGTCCATACTGTTTGGGTCGAAGTACGGCAGAACCGTTTATCGCACGATTATAACACGGGAATAATCAGATGAAAAGAAACGAGAGCTGGTTAGGTCGGGTCAGTTTGTTATTGGTAACCTTCACCATGGGATTTATGTTCCACCAGCCTGTCCAGGCCAGTGACGCGATACCCGTGGCAGAACTCGATGCGCCTGTCAGTGCGCCGTTGGGGGGTAGCTTTTCCTTTAGCGTTTCATTTGATAATGCCTCGCCCAATCAGCCGGGCTTTGGTCCATATTTGGATATTGCCTATGACCATACGGGCCAAGATGGGTTCTGGGACCCATTAGATCCTGTTGACCCGAGTTTCCCGCCTCCCCCAGGGTCTTCCAACGAATTTGACGGCTTAACGCTTTCTGAGACTGTGACCTATTTGGGTAGCACGTTGCCCGAGTCTGATGTTTTCCATCTCGTCTTTAATGATACCGCCAATGACGGACAGGGGGTTCAGCACCCGTTGGCCAAGACGGACACGGGCGCACCGCTTTTTGTAAAAACATCCGATTTCGAGCCTGCCGGCCGCTTTCAGAATGGTGACCGCCTGCTGGTCGTGCGATTACCCTTTGGTAGTTTTACGCCTGAGCAACCGGTTGCCGAACTCGGCTTCTCCGGCGAGGTGAGTGAGCTTGCGGATGTGGGCGAGAGTTTGCCCATCTCGGTTCGCGGCGGCTTCATGTTCGGCAATGACCCTTTAGATAATCCAACCGTTGATCCACCCATTGTGGGTGACCAAGATGACAGCGATCCAGCCGTGCAGCCGACTTTAATCCGTTTGACCAAATCCTATGATGGCCCGGAAAACGAAACGGCAACGGGGCCGAACTTTCTACGTCGCTATACATTGCGTGTTGATATTGCTGATGGGCAGGAAATTGAAGACTTACGCATTGTCGACGAGCTACCAGATACGATGCAGTTTACGCAGGTCGTTTCCACCAGCCGCAGTGCAGAATCTTCTGGCTCAATAACTCCCGTATCAACACCATCTACAACAACACCTGGGGGAACTCTCGATTACAATTTTGGAACCGTTGTCGGCACTTCATCTGCTAATGACGCCGAGCTTGTATTCGAATTTTTTGTCCCGCGTCTAGATGCTGACGGTAATGACATTCTGGATCCAGATACGGGAGTCTTTCAAATTTTAGATAATCAGGCTTATACGTATGGCGATTGGACACCGATAGATGAACGCGATGACCCTGCACGTGTGGCCGATCGCGCGACCATTGGTGAAGGTGGGTTGGTCACACCAGCCGCAGATCCCGAACATCAGTTGTCGGCACAATCGATTGCGATCCAGAAGTCGGTCAGTGTCGTTGAGGGGGGACCGCCGCTACCGGAAAAAACGCTGCAATACACGCTGCAATTCCAAGTATCAGACTATTTTGCTTTTACCAATGTATTCATTGAGGATGTCTTTTCCGATGGGCAGCGCTGGGATGAAAGCTTTACACCAACGTTGAGCTTCTCCGAGCACACGTACTCCACATCGGGCGATATGGATGCAGCCAACTTCACGGTAACCGGCAACTTCTCGGATCCACCGGCCTCCAGTCATTTGGAGAATGATCCAAAGGATGGTACCACAACCGTGGAGTTCCGTATATCCGATGAATTGGTAACGCGCGGCTTCAATGATAATCTCGTTGGCGGCGGAATTGATTCGGAGATAACCGGATTGGATGGTTCGGCTTACAACAACCCTCCCTTGCCGCATGGTGGCACGGTGGGAACGCTGGTGTTTCGTACCGTCATTCAGGATCAATACTCTGACGATTTTCTCAGCGGCAACCCCAGCTTGAATCCACGCGACAGCCTTTCCAACAGTGTGGATATTTTTGGTGATTTGATCAGTGCATTCGATCTTAGTGCTCTCAATGAAACACGTTCTGATGATTCTGGTGCAGGTGTTGGGATACCAGCGCCGACACTTGCAAAGTCGATATATGCGATCGACGGAAGTACGACGCTGCCTGATCCGCTATCGTTGCGTCCGGGGGAGACGGTAACCTTCCGCCTTGTAACCGAGCTGTTCACGGGTGATATCGACGAGTTCACCATTGCTGATTTTGTACCATTGCCGATTCTCAAAGTTGATGATCCGAACAATGATGGAAGCCCTCCAGACTGGTTGCGTTACACTGGGGCAAGTCCTGCCCCTCCATCCGGACAATGGGCCTATGGACCATCGGACACTTTCAGCCAAGGAACGGATCTGTCCCCGCCATTTAGCGATCCGGTCGTCACATTCAATGCTAGCAGCGGAAACAATACGCTGACCTTCGATTTCGGTACGTATGACGATACGAATAACCTGCCACGCGTCGTGGATATTCTGTTTACCATGACAGTCAATGATGAGCCGTTCGCAGATAATTTGCTGCTGATGAACCAAGCGCAAGCCAGTGACCGTAATACGGTGACGGACATCGCGCAAAATGAGGTCATCACGCCCTTCACGCTAGATCAGCCCAATGTCAACATCTTCAAGGGGGTTCTGGGCAGCACGCGCGAGGGCGGGCGTACCCTCGGCGGTGTGATGTTTGCTGCGCCGGGTGAAAGCACCGTGTTTGCCGCTGCGGAAACCTTGACTACTTCCGATCAAGCCGAGGCGGTCGGGGCTTCCGATCTGACGAATGATCCGCTGCCGGATGCGAATGATCGCGTTCGGTATGGCGTCGTCCTGTTCAACTCGGGTCGTTCCGATGCCTATGATGTGACATTCGAGGATACAATACCCGATGCTTATCTGCGTGATTATGGGAGTGCATCGGCATTTGCAACGGGCGTTAACTTGATCGTCCAGCGCGGTGGCGGCGCTGTCTTGACGGAGGGTGTCGATTACCTGCTGACCTGGGACAATGCGTTAAACACGTTTTCCATTGAATTGGTTGATAATCATGAGGTTCTATCGTCACCAGGCGAGGGCGGTCTGAATCGCGGCCGTAATAATCAGGGCGATCCCACGGATGACGGTTCGAATGCCGTCATGGTATCTTATGATCTGACGCTGCGACCCGATCTGCCTGTCAATTCGATCATAGAGAACAGGGCCAGGTTGACCCAATTTGCTGGTGCGGACGATGGTCCGAATCACATTCCGGAGGGCAGGGAAGATGATGCAGAGGTGCGTACGGCGGCGCCCGCCTTTGACAAGACCCTGACCACCACCGAGATTGTCGATGATCATAATAGTGCCACTGAGACCGTTATCGGCGAATTGGTGATCTACAGTCTCTCCATTACGGTGCCTGAGGGCGTGACTCCGGGCGCCATCCTGACCGACACCCTCGACGCGGGACTGGCCTTCGTGGCAATCGACAGTGTTACGCTCTCGCCCGATGTGTCGACGGGTAATACGATCGGCACCGGCACCAACCCATCGAACGTGGAGATCACCAACAACGGGCGCACGGTCACATATAATTTTGGCGACATCGACAATGCAAACAACGACAACAGCGTGACCGAGACGATCACGATCATCTACCAAGCCGTCGTGCTGAATGTGTCTGGCAACCAGGCAAATACAACCCTGAACAATACCGCCTCTTTCGATTATGCCGGCAGCGACGGGCCGTTGTCCGCCGCCTCCGATCCCGTGACCGTGATCGAGCCGGTACTGACGTTAACCAAGCAGGTGTCGGTGAATGCTACTGGGCCTTGGGGGGACAGTTTGGATGACTACGAAGCCGGCGACACCTTTTTCTATCGCTTGCGCATCGAGAATCCCGCTTCCGATTCGACGGTGGCCTACAACGTCACCCTGCGCGATGAGCTGCCGGACAATCTGGGTAGCACGACTATCCATGGCAGCACTGGTGGGGCGGGCTATGGGCCGGCTGATTTCACGATTGTGGGTGGCATTGTCCAGACGGTTGACCCGGAGGGTATTACGCTTGCCCCGGACGAGACGGTCGACGTGATCGTGGAAGCCGTCACCGGTGATCTGGTCGAGCCTACCTGGGAGCTGATCAATACGGCCCGTATCCGTTGGACCAGTTTGGATGATGGACGCACCACTGATGACGTACCGATAGAACGCTCGATTCACAACGACGATTCCGTGGAACGTACGGGTGCCGACGGCGAGGGCGGCGCATTGAACGATTACGCCGATGACGATGACAACGCCGTCGTCGTAAATATTCTCAATCCGGTACCGGTCAAGACGATTGTCCAGACCAGCGAGGCGCATACGTCTGGTAATGCCCTGGCGATCGGCGAGATCGTTCGCTACCGGCTCGCCTGGCAGATACCCGAAGGCGTTACAACCGACCTGAACTTCCGGGACAATCTCCCGGACGGCCTGATTTTCCTCGATGACGGCACGGCTAGGGTCGCCTTCGTCTCGAACGACCCGGCCGGTGGTTTAAGTTCCGACAACCCAGCGATTGATGGCCTTCCTGGACTGGAAATCACGGGGGATTCCCCCGATGTCACGCCGACGGCGGTTCTGCCCCCCTCGGCTATTTCGCCGGCGACATTCGAGAAGGGGACGAATCCGGTATTCAGTCTGGGTACGGTGACCAATGCTGACCGCGATCCCGACGCCGAATACATTGTCATCGAATTCAACGCACTCGTACACAACGATACGAGTCCGCGTAATGCCGCCGGCGACACGCTCGCGAACACGTTTTCGGTCCGCACGGGCACGACCGTTCTGAACACGTCCGATCCAGTCTCGGTTCAAATCGTCGAACCGTTGTTGACGGTTGACAAGCAGGTGGCAAGCGGTCCCTTCGACGCTGGCGACACCGTGACGTACACGGTTGTGATCACCAGCGCCGCTGGCCCCAACCGGACCACGGCCTTCGACATTGCGTTCGAGGATGAGTTGCCGACTGCTTTCTTTCAAGCGGGCACCTACAGTGTTGTCTCGACAGACACCACGGGCGCAGTCGTTGGCGAGTCGGCCAGCTTCGTGGGCAATGCGCTTAGCATCACGGCCACATCGATGGAGCCCGGTGCCACCTTAACCGTTGTTTACAGCGCGCAACTGATCAACGATCTGCTAGCCGGGCAGGATGTTAACAATACCGTTTCCGGTGTTTGGACAAGTCTTCCTGGCGATGGCACGTCACCGAATCCGACCGGCAGCGACACACCTGGAAACACGGGAGACATCGACGGCGGGCGCGACGGTAGTGGCGGCCCTCGCAACACCTACGCCACCGATGACGATGCCGATCTGACGAGTGCCACGCCCGTGCTCGACAAGCAATTTTTGGATGGCGACGCCGACAGTCCCGGCGCCACTAGTGTCATCACCTCGTCCGGTGGTGAGGTCGTGATCGGCGAAGAAGTCGTCTTCGACATCCTGGTAACCCTGCCGGAAGGTGTCAGCCAGAACGTGCGCATCACCGATAATCTGCCCCAGGGATTACGCCTGGATAGTTTCGAGGTGGTGACCGATGCGGCTGACAGCGATCTGCTGAGCGCTGATTTCGCGGGCACGGTGAACTCGCCTTCGGTTACACCGGCGCTACCCGAGGATGGTGCCGAGACGATCGTTTTCGGTTTCGGCGACATCACGACCACCGCCGACAACGTGGCCGACAACAATGCCTTCGTGTTGCGGCTCGGGACGACTGTGCGAAACATCGAAGAGAACCAGCAGGGTGTTCCATGGACGAATACCGCAACCCTTACCTATGACGATCCACAGGATGGCGATACGGTCGTTGCAGACAGCGACCCAAGCAATGATCCGACCGTGACGATTGTCGAGCCGGATTTGACCATTGATAAATCGGTGGATGTCGACGAGCCTGCCAGCGGTGGGTCGACGGTTGTCTACACGATCGAGATTGCCAATCCCAGCACGCAGGTCGCCTACGATGTCGACCTAAACGATGAGTTGCCCGCCGTTCTCGGCAATCCTCAACTGCTGACCGGCGGGGACTTCGTTCTAACTGGCTTTGCCGATACTACCGTGGTAGCTGCCACAACGGCAAACATTGGCACGTTTACCGGCGGGGAGATCACGGGCGTGGCCCTGACGGGGAGTGAACTGATCATCGATGATGTGGTGCTGGCCGTCGATGATCTCGTGCTGGTCAAAGATCAGTCTGATCCCGCAGCGAATGGTATTTATACAGTAACCGACATTGATGTCGGCGCAGACGAAGCCACACTGACCCGCTGGGAGGATTTTGATGAGGCCAGTGAAATCGTGCCCGCCTATCGGGTTCTAGTGGACGGCGGGACGGTCAACGGGGCGGAAGTCTTCATACAGACCGCGGTCGTCGAGACCGTTAATGTCGACCCGATCTTGTGGGACAGTTTTGATCAACCGACGCAAGGGCATTTCAATGTGGCGGTCGGGTTGCTCGAAACCGTCACGCCTTTCTCCATCCCGCCGGGCGGCAGTTTATCGTTGCAGGTGGAAGGGGTGCTAACCGAAGAGGTTCTGGCCAACACGACCATTACCAACACCGCCGAGATTGCCTGGACCAGTACGCCGGGACCCAATCCGGACGAGCGCGATGGCAGCGGAACGCCGCCGTTCAACGATTATGCAGCGGATGACGATGTCAGCTTCGATACCGCCGTGCCGACCTTTGCCAAAGAGCTGGTCGGGACTGAGTTGAACGAGGCTGGCAACGACTCCAAGCAGGCAGCGATCGGTGAGTTGGTGACCTACATCATCACGCTGACCGTGCCCGAGGGCACAACGCCCGGTGTCACCATAATCGATACCCTCGACGAAGGGCTCGCATTCGATGAGATTGTTTCTGTTAATGTCTCGGAAGATGTCAATATGAGCTCGCCGATCGGAACGGGAGAACAACCGGCTAACGTGACGATCGGGAACGCGGGTGGTGGTAAAGGTAATCTCGTGACTTTCAATTTCGGAGACATCGTTAATTCCGACACCGATAGCAATACCGCTGAGACGATTGTAGTGGAGTATTGTGCGGTTGTGCTCAACGTGCTCGGCAACCAGGCGGATACGACGTTGGGCAACAGTGCCGAGTTCGACTATATCGGCAGCGATGGTCCCGTGACGGAAGCGGCCGACGATATCACGGTGGTTGAGCCGGAACTGACGATTGCCAAGGCGATTGCGCCGGACGATAACGGTTCACCCGGTACATTCACGGACTTAGTCACGGGGCTCGACGCCGGCGACACGATCTATTACCGGCTGCAAATCATTTCGACGGCAGGACCAGCGGCCTACAACACGACGCTCAGCGATACGTTGCCGGATGTGTTTGGGTCCGCATCCATCCATAGTGTTTCTGGCAGTGGGCTGGATGTAGGAGATTTTGAGGTGGTTGACGGTGTCGTACAGACGGCTGCGGCTACCGGAGTGAGAGTGCTGCCCGGTGCGACTGTCGATGTGATTGTGTCCGCGACGCTGGCGGACGACTTTGAGGCGAACGCGTTTTTCCGCAACGCGGATGCTGAGGTTCTCTGGACCAGTCGCCATGACAACCGTGTGAGTGGGGATGCGCCAATCGTGCGTTCGATTCATAATGATGCTGCCGTTGCGCGCACGGGTGCCGACGGCCCGGGCGGGGAGCTGAATGACTACGCTGCGCGCAGCCCCGTGCCCGCTGACGGGCAGGGCTACGATCCGGTCGTTGACAAGCAGTGGAAGGACGGCACGGTCACGGCCGACAACACCTCGGTGGACAGTTCCGAAGGTACGGACGTGGTGATCGGCGAGACGGCGACTTACGACATTCTGGTGACGCTGCCCGAGGGATTGACCCGTGATCTGGTCATCCGTGACCATGTGCCAGAGGGCCTGCGGCTCGACAGCTTCGAGGTTATCACCGCTGCCGCCGGCAGCGAGCTGCTGAGCGCTGATTTCAATGGGACGGTCACGGGAACACCGACGGTGACACCGGCGCTGCCCGCCGCCGGGTCGGCAACGGTGACCTTCGACTTTGGCGATACGACGGTGGTCGACGACAACGATCCGGACAACAATGCCTTCGTGCTGCGGGTCACAGCTATGGTGCAGAACGTGGCGGGGAACCAGGCCGAAACCACCTTGGAGAATACCGCTGACCTGCAGTTCACCGACCCCGCCGAGGGGCTCCGGATAATCGAGGACGCCAATCCCGGCAACGATCCGGTGGCCACCGTGCGCGAGCCGGTCCTGACGATCGACAAGAGCGTTGATCCGACGCTCGCCTCTCACGGCGACACGGTGACCTACACGTTGGTGATCGAGAACACGAGCGACCAGACGGCGTACGATCTAGCACTGGAGGATGTGCTTCCAGCTAAGCTCAATAACCCGACGCTTACCACCAACCCCAACGACGATTTCGAGATCGTTGTTGACGGGGGTGATAATATTCTTCGTGTGAAATCGACATCAATAGTCGATATTCCCGCCAGCGGGTCGCTGACGATTGTTTTGGAAGGCGTGCTCGATGTCACGGTCGAGGCGAATGAGACGATCAACAATACCGCAGCCATTACCTGGACCAGCACGTCGGGTGCCAATCCGGACGAGCGCGATGGTAGTGGCGATCCCGTTTTCAACAACTACGCCGACGATGACTCCGCCGCGCTGGACATCCGCACCCCGAGCTTCGCCAAGGTGCTGGTCGGCACCGAGCTGAACGAGCCGGGCAACAACAACACGACTCAGGCGGTAATCGGCGAATTCGTCACCTACACCCTCACGCTGACATTGCCCGAAGGCACGACGCCCGACGTGACAGTCGTCGACACCCTCGACCCCGGACTGGCCTTTGTCGACGTGGTGTCGACAAACGCATCTCCGGAACTCGATATTGAGAATCCGATCGGGTTGGGAACCAATCCCGACAACGTGGATATCGATGATGTCAACGGCGGCACGGGTAATCTTGTAACCTTCGATTTCGGGACCATCGTCAACGAGGATACGGACAGTTCCACCGACGAGACGATCGTAGTGGAGTATCGCGCGGTCGTACTCAACGTGCTAGATAACCAATCCAACACGACGTTGGGCAACAGCGCCGAGTTGGACTATACCGGCAGCGACGGCCCCCTGTCTGGTGCGGCTGACGATATCACGGTGGTGGAACCGACCCTGACGATTGCCAAGACCGTGGCCGATGCGGTGGGCGGCTCCTATGGCGATTTGCTTGGCGGACAGCAGGCCGGCGATACCGTCTATTTCAAGCTGGACATTGCCAATGGCGACGCGGCCAGCGACGTAACCGCCTACGACCTGTTTCTCCAGGATGTATTCGACGCCACGTATTTCGATAACCTGAGCATCGAGAGCGTGGCGACATCCGGTGGCGGCGCCACGTATGTCGATGGTCTGGCGACAGCCCTGACGGATGCGCATTTCGCCTTTGACGGTACGACGCTGGGTGTCGCTTCCGGTATCCGCGTCGCACTCGAACCCGATGTCGGGCTTGAGATAATCGTCTCGGCCCGGCTCACTACGGCGGTGAAACCCAACCAGGAATTGCCGAATGTTGCCACCATCCGCTGGTCCAGCTTTGACGAAAGTCCAGAAGACCGGTCTGTTCATAACGCCGCCTCGGACGCCCGTACGGGCGGCGTGCAGGTTCCCGACGTCGGGGTCAATCTGGCCCAGACCGACCAGACCATTCTGGACAACTACGCGGCCACGTCGGGCAGCGCCACTGCGCAGATCGAACCGATGGCTGCGGACAAGGCCCTCTTCGAGACTAGTGAGCCGTCGACCGAAGATCCCGATGTTACCATCGGCGAAATCGTTACCTATGCACTGCGGGTGACCCTTCCGGAGGGCACAACGCCTTCCCTGGTCGTCGAAGACCAAGTTCCGGCTGGCATGACCTATGTGCCCGCATCTGCCACGGTGATCACGACTGCCGCGGCCAGCGGCGGGTTGCTGGATGCCGACTTCAATGGCAACGTACCCGCGCCGGATATCACGGGTGGAAACGGGGATGGCGACAATGTCACCTTGACCTTCGGCAGCATCGACGTTGCGGACGATGACGATCCCGACACGACGAGCTTCCTGATCCTGCTCGATTTGCAGGTTCTCGATGTGGCTAGCAATGTCGGTTTGCCGCCTAACCAGACGACATTGAGCAACACGGCCACGTTCACGGTGCCCGATCAGGATCCCGTCAATGTCGGGCCGGTCGACGTTACGGTTGTCGAACCACGCATGACGATCGGAAAGAGCATGACACCCGCCGAGGTCGATGCAGAGGAAACGGTTACGATAACGCTGACAGTCGGGAACACGGGTACGAGCATCGCATTTGATGTCGAGATCGAGGATGTGCTCGATGATACGGTGTTCGATGTGTCGACCGTCAACCTCGGATCTTCCGGAACCGACTATCCGGCCGATTTCACTGCTGTGCGAGACGGTGATACGGTTCGCTACAGCGGTGGTACAATCGTTGTCGGTGGCACGGCGGTATTTACGTTCTCCGTCGATTTACTGGCAGCCGTCGAGCCCGGTGATGTGATCGAGAATACAGCAACGGTTACACAGGCGACAACGCTACCGGGCGAGGACGCCAATGAACGCGACGTGGCACCGGTCAGTGATAACGACGAGATTACCGTTCCCTCGCATGGGTTGAGCGGGTTCGTCTACCACGACTTCAATGACGATGGGTTCAAGGATGCTACCGAGGTTGGTATCAAGGGTGTGACCATCACGCTGACAGGGACGGATCATTTAGGCAATACGATAGATCCGGTTTCGACACAGACGGATGCGGATGGGTTCTATGAATTTACAGGGCTTCGTCCCGGCACGTACACCCTGACCGAAACACAGCCGGCAGGCTGGATCGACGGCAAAGAAACCAGTGGTACGCCTTGGGAGGGTACGGTCGATAACTCGCAGGTCAGCCAGACCATCAGCGATATCACGATTCCCATTGGCACGCCATCAACTGTAGGTGTGAACTATAACTTTGGTGAGTTGGGGACCGGTTCAATCGGTGACCGTGTATGGCTGGATGAAAACAGCGATGGGATTCAGGATGCAGGTGAGCCCGGTATTCCCAATGTGACGGTACAGTTGTTTGCCGAGGATGGCACAACACTGCTGGCCGAGACCGTGACCGACACGGAAGGCAACTATATCTTCACGGGATTGGCGCCCGGCGATTATGTGGTGCGTGTCGATACGGATTCCATGCCGGCAGGTTTGGCCGCCAACCCGATCTATGATCTGGATGGGGTGGAGACGGCGCATGAGACCGCGATTGACTTGGAATTGGGTGAACAGCGGTTTGATGCCGATTTCGGCTACAACTGGTCATCGGTTGCCGATCGCGATAATCCGGACGTGAATGCGACGGGTGCAATTGGTGATCGTATCTGGATCGATGCGAATGGCGATGGCATACAAGATCCGGGTGAGCCAGGTCTGGGTGGCATCGAAGTGCGTATATTCTATGATGCGAACACGAATGGCATGTATGATACGCTGTTTACGGATGCCGTGGATCAGAATGGTGTTACGGGTACTGGCATCACGACAACAGAGCCGGATGGTAGCTATGTCTTCCAGAATCTGCCACCCGGTGCATACGTGATCGAAGTCAATAATGGTGATGCACCGGCTGGCTACACACAGACGGGTGATCCAGATGATTTCGGCAAGCCTGCAAGCGATCCGGATCATCGCACAACCATACCCATCATCCTAGCGCCGGGCGACACCTTCGTGAACGCGGACTTCGGGTATCAGCCGACTACCAGCAGGGATGTCAGCGGCACGGTGTATTTCGATGCGGATGCCAATGCCGAACAGAATGGCGTCGATTACGGTATCGAAGGTGTTACGGTTGCATTGCTCGACAATGACGGGAATATCATTGCTACGACCAAGACTGATGAAAACGGCGATTACAACTTCACGGGCTTGCCTGATGGTGACTATACCGTCTGGGTCAACGATACGGGAGACCTACTTGGCTCATTCAAGGAGACACAGATACCGGCGGGAACGGAGAATCGTCAGTCGCCCATTACGGTTGCAGGTGCAGACGTAACGGATGTCGACTTCGGCTATACCCCCGCCGGCCATTTCGAAGGCGACGGCCTGATCGGTAGCCGCATCTGGCTGGATCTGGATGGTGATGGAGATCAAGACGCCGGCGAACCGGGCATTCAGGGCGTGACCGTTAATCTCTTTGCAGCCGACGGAACCACGCTGCTGGCCAAGACGGTGACTGACGCCAACGGTAATTATGCCTTCGGAGGGCTCGACACGGACGACGTCACATACATTGTGCGTGTTGACACCGACAGCCTGCCGAATGGCGGGGCTGGCTTGTCGCTCTCGGGGCATCCTGTTGATCCTGCTCCCGGTGTAAGCGAATCGAGCGTGGCGTTGACGGGGGCGGATTCGATCAATCTGGTACAGGACTTTGGCTACACCGCCAATAATCCGAATACGATCACTGGTACGATCTGGGAAGATCGCAATGCAGACGGCACGTTAGACGCTGCCGAGACGCACCGTTTTCAAGGCGTTACAGTAGAACTACGCGATGACGAAGGCAATCGTATCGGAACGACGGTAACGGATGCGGATGGTCAGTACGCATTCACTGGTTTGCCGGACGGAACGTACAGCGTGTTCGTAACGGATGATGCCAATCTCCTGAATGGTTACTGGCATTCCAAGGGTGATCCGGGAGATGGTACTGTTGCTGGAACAGATGCGGGCGAAAGTCAGAGGGATCCGTATGCCATCACCGTAACCGGTGGCGCGGACGGTATCGTGGACTTCGGCTACTATGTCGAAGGCGCGGCGCTCGGTAACCGTGTATGGCATGATATTGATGCCAACGGTATGCAGGATGAGGGCGAGCCGGGCATCGAGGGTGTGATCGTTCGACTGGAGATCCGCTATCCGAACGGCGTGACGAATCTCATTGCGACCATTACGGGTACCGATGGTTTCTACCGTTTCGGCAACTTGTTGCTGGACGAGAATCACGATGGGGTTAACGCTGCCACGCCGGAGTTCATCCTATCGGTCGTTAACCCGAATGATCCGGATTATCTCAATCACACGATCTTCAACAAGGATGACCCGCTGCCGAACTTCTCGGAGAATCCGAATGGCGTGTGGGCGACTGCGATCCAAGGGGAGACGGATGTCTCGTTGAATACGGATGATCCGTCCACCGAGAACGCGCAGGGCTGGTACGACTTTGGCTTCACGGGAGTGCCGACGCTGGCTGTTATCTCCGGGGTTCGCTCTCGCATCGAGGATGGGGTTGCCGTGATATCCTGGGATGTTGCTATGGAAATCGGCACGATCGGGTATTATCTGGAGCGGTTGGTTGATGGGGATTGGGTGCCTGTGCATGACGAGCTGATCTGGACGGATCCGTTTACGCCTGCGCCGCATGTGTACGAGCAGGCCGATCCGGGCGCCCCGCTGGGCACGACGCAGACGTATCGCATCGTGGAGCTGGATTACGAGGGCGGCTTGCTGGAGTATGGTCCATACGAATTGGAGCTGGATGGTGGTGAGATTTCGTATGAAACATGGGCTGCCGGAATCGATTGGGGCGATGCGGATTCGAGTCCGGATGCGGATCCGGATGGCGACGGGTTGACCAATTGGCAGGAGTATCTTGCGGGGACGGATCCGCTGAGCGCGAACTCTGTGCTGCGGGTGACAGATGTGCGTGTAGTGCCTGAGGGGATTGAGCTGCGCTGGCAAAGCATGGCTGGTCGCGCGTATGCCATTGAGGTGACGCCATCGCTGGATATGCCATTCATGGCGATATACCAGGGAA
>PXDI01000111.1 GCA_003565095.1 PVC group bacterium
AAAAAGGGGGAGCACGGCACAACGGCACTTAAGCCCGGTTCCCAAAATAACGCTGTGTGTTCAACAATGACAGTTTTGCTCAAAACAAAACATAACTACGGCGCAACCGGGGGAAGTAACAGCTAAAGCTCTATCTCCAGCCCGGCCAGCACGGCTGTGCCGGGCTGGCGGATTCCCGGATAGGTTTCATAATCCGTGTTGAACAGATTATCAACCGACAGAGTTAAGGTTGCCGGAGTTCTAAACACCGGCACACGGCTTTGCCAATCATAAACCACATAATCATCCATCCGGTTATCGGTACTGTTGCGCGCGTCACCATAACGGCTCCCTGCATAACGAACCCCAAATGAATGGCTCTGCCCGGAAATACCGCTCCAGACCGCCCGAGCAGTGGCTTTATTCCGCGACAGATATGCCGGACGGTTCCCCTCTATGGCGGGATCCTGCGGGTTTTTCGTGTATTCACCGTCAGTAAAGGTATATTCCGCCATAACAGACAAAGACTTTCCGAGACGCCACTGCAGCGAACACTCCACCCCCTTCGTCTCCATCCCGGTCACATTCAGATTACGGAATGTTCCGTCAGCCTGAAGCACATAATCAAATGTATCATCCAGCTCATAATGGAAAACGGTTAATTCGGTTTTGAGATTATCAGAAGGCCGCAGCCGCAAACCGACTTCATAGGCATCCAGCGTTTCAGGTGTCAAATCAGGATTTCCGGCAAAACGCATACCCCAGAAAACTGTGTCGACATAACGGTCAGAAATCGCCGGGGCGCGATGCGCTCGATTATACGACGCGTATACTTCCGCATTATCATTTAGGGTATATACCACCGCCGCCCGTGGACTCCACTCACCGCCGAAATCATCGTCATAATCATAACGTGCCCCCGCAACCAGCTCCATTCGCTCCGTCAGAGTAATTTCATCCTGCACGTAGACCGCCCGCAGGTTGGTTGACTCATCAAAATCAGCCGCCGCCTGCTGGGCGTCCACTGATTCACGGCGCATCTCCGCCCCGGCGGTCAAGCGCTGCAGCCGCCCCAGACGCAAGGTCTGCAGTATCTCACCGTTCCACGATTCCTGATCATAGCGCTCAGTCCCCTGCAACATCCTGCGGCGGTCATCGCGCGCACTGCGCCATGCCCGGACCAGGAGTTCAGCCCCGGACGCCTCATCCACCAGCAACCGCCAATCTAGCTGCTGGTAGTCCTGATCGACTTTACGGTCAACGGCGGTTGTCGTATCCTCACCGGCCCCTTCCCCGCTGTATGCACCGGTAAAAACACGCAATTCAGCGTTCTCTCCCAGCAGCAGGCCCATATTGGCGTCAAGATTCCAGGCTTCCCATGGACGGCCAGATCCGTCACGGTTCTTGATATATCCACCCGTTTCAACAAATCCGGCTGAAATTGCGTAATCCACCGGACCGGCTGCGGCGCCGCCATTAAAATAATACTGCCGGGTACTGTAAGTGCCGGCACGTCCTCCGAGTATAGCAAAGGGTTCCGCGGTCCCGCGCCGGGTTACAATATTCAGCACCCCGCTCATGGCATTTGACCCGTAAACCGCCGAAGCCGGACCGCGCAACAACTCTATTCGCTCAATACCGATGGCATTCAACAGGGCAAAATCAGCGCTGCCCTGCAATTGATCGTTCATGCGCCGTCCGTCAACCAGCACTAGCACGCGCTTCGAACCGAATCCCGGACTCAGACCACGCATAGAAAACCGCACCGGCGCACCGGGCAGGTTGCTGCTCTGCAAATCACCGGCGGCTATCTGCCGCAGTATATCATCAGCCATTACCGGATTAAGCACATCTAAATCCCGGGCATTCCAAATTTCAACGCGCCCGATTGCGCTCTCTACCGGACGGTCCGTCCGTGTTGCCGTTACCAAAACCCCGGAAAGCACAACCGGCTCATCAGATTCAACCGCATTCCCGCTACCCGCCAGCATCCCAACCGCAACCGCAATACCTGCAACTCGCTTCATTCTCCGCATCTCCTTCTTATGTGCCTTGCAGCCCCGCGGCCGGTCCGGCGATAAACGCTTTTATCATTCAACGCCGGTTAACTCCATATGGTTCAACTTTCTTCGGCAAACCAGCAGGCACTGCCGCGGATGCCGCCCTCCATCAAAACAAAATCGGGTACTTTATTGCGACACACATCCTTAAACAACGGACAACGCCCCTGAAACGGACAACCGCACATCGCCTGCCACCGCGACGGCACATCCCCCTCCAACAGCTCTCGCGGCCGGCTTGCACGCCGGCGCTCCAACCCGCGCTCAACATCCGGCACCGCCGCCAGCAGTGCCCGCGTATAAGGATGCCGCGGGGCATACAAAACCCGCTCCACCGGCCCCCATTCCATAATCCGGCCAAGATACATCACATAGACGCGCGCGCACAATGAACCGACAACCGCCAGATCATGCGCAATCAACAAGCCTGCCAACCCGCGCCGTTCGCGTAAAGAACGCAGCACATCAATAATCTGCACCTGCACGGAAACATCCAGCGCCGATACCGGTTCATCCGCGATCAGCAATTCCGGTTCAACCGCCAGCGCACGGGCAATGCTGATGCGCTGACGCTGCCCTCCGCTGAATTCATGTGGATAACGATGCCCCGCTGATACCGGCAAACCGACCAGTTGCAGCAGTTCAGCAACACGCTGCTTTATTCGACCTGCGCCCGGGGCTAGCCGGTGAACCGACAATACTTCACTGATCGCTTCAGCTATAGTTAAACGCGGATTAAGTGCCCCTGATACATCCTGAAATATCATCTGCATGCGCCGGCGTGTTTTACGGGAACCCAGGACACCGGTAACATCTTCACCACGCCATGTAACAGAACCGGCAGCGGGCGGCACTTGGCCGGTCAATGCCTGCGCCACACTGCTCTTTCCGCAACCGCTCTCACCCACCAGGCCAACCCACTCACCGGGAAAAACGCTTAATGAAACGTCATCCACCGCAATAACCCGCTCTGACGCCCTTTTACCGGCCCCATGCACCACCCGCAACCCCCGAACTTCCAGTAATGCCTGCTCGTTATAATTCATCTATCCATCAACCCCTGCGTGCCGTGTCGTAGTCACACTTGCGTAACCAAGACGGTCCCCCGCAAAAAAACTCTCTTTTCAACTCTCCAGACTAATTTCTACATGCCCTGTGTCCTGCCCACCGAAGCCTTGGCGTAGGAGGAAGCTCGAAGAACGAAGAAGGCTTTCCCGTCTTCTGCCTGCCCTGCGTAGCTCGAAGAGCGAAGAAGGGTCTTCAGTCTCCCGTCTTCAGTCTTCAGTCT
>PXDI01000406.1 GCA_003565095.1 PVC group bacterium
CCTTTGCCCGGCTGGCTAACCACAGCAATAAATCCGCTATTCTGCCGCACGATGCCATAAACAGTCGATAACCCCAGACCAGAACCTTTCCCCACACCTTTGGTCGTAAAGAAAGGCTCAAATATATTATCAATTGTTTCCTGATCCATGCCGGCACCAGTATCCCGTACGCTCAGTAAAGCATACCGCCCCGGCGGCACGGCAAATGCCCGGCCGGCTCCGGCATCCACCGGAGTTACTCCGGTCTGTACAATAAGCTTGCCGTGATCACCGATCGCATCACGTGCGTTCAGGCACAGGTTAACCATAATCTGGTTCAACTGCCCGGGATCAATCCGAATGGAAATTCCGTCCGGACCGGGTGTCCAATGCAACTCAATATTCTCGCCGATCATACTGCGCAGCATTTTCAGCATCTGTTCGAGCGCACTGTTCAAATCAAGAACTTCCGGCGCGACGGTCTGCTTGCGCGCAAATCCCAGCAACTGCTTTGTTATGGCTACCGAACGCTCCGCCGCATAATTGATTTCACTGATAAAATCCTTTAACTGCTCATTATCTCCGGCCGCAATCATTGCCATCTCGGCATTACCCAGAATCACCTGCAGAAAATTATTATAGTCATGCGCAATCCCCCCCGCCAAACGCCCGATCGACTCCATTTTTTGTGACTGCCGTAACCGGTCTTCCATCTCGCGCCGCGCCGAAATATCCCGTACAAAAACCAGCGCACCGTCTTTCCCTTCGTAATTAATCGGGGCCGCGGATACTTCGGCATACACTTCTGTTCCATCCAGCCGCAGACAAATCTCATCCAATGCCGGTACCGCCTGCTTTTCATCGTTCAACAGCCGGATACGTTCTCTGATCATGCCATGAAAATCAGGATGAAACCTATCCAGCACCGGCGTTCCCAGCAAATCGCCCTCCGTCTCCGCGCCAAACAGTTTAATCGCCGCCGAATTCAGATATACAAACCGGTGACTGGTCTGCACAAAAATTGCATCCGGTGAATTCTCCACCAGCAATCGGAAACGCCGCTCGCTCTCCTGCAGTTTTTCCTCAGCCAAAGCCCCTTCAATAACACCGCAAATAATCCGGGCAATCGAAAACAAGAGCCGGATATCCGCATCCGGCCACTCACGCCGCCGGTCACATTGATCAAAACCGATGAACCCCCAGAAATCATCCCGGACAATTAACGGAACCTCAAGGACTGATAAAATACTTTGCGCACGTAATGTCTCCCGTGCGGAGAGATCGGGCAGTTCTGCAATATCCGCATAGCAGATATACCGGTTCATCCTTAATGTCTTGAACCACCATTCAAATTCCTTCTCTGGCAGGCCTTGCAGATTGTCCTTCTGCGGCAAAAGGCCATCCGCACACCATTCATGTGTGTTATTGACGATGGCATTGCCGGAATCATGCTCAAAAATATATGCCCGGCTGACTCCGGTGGCGTCGCCAATGGCAGCCAGCACTTTATCCAAAAACACCGGCAGATTATGTTCACTTATCGCTAAAAAAGAAACCCTTGCCAGCAGGCGCTCATAAATGAGCCGCTGATTCAACGCCTCTGTCCGTTCCGCCACCTGTTTGCGCAGCGACCAGATCCATACCAGAACCAGCAGACTGATCACGCCAAGCGGAATCAGCACATAAACTGTATATTTCAAGAGAACCAGCAACAACGGCTCTGGATCAGGCGTCGTTATCCATTTATCGCGGATGCGCTGATATTCCCCGGAAATTTCCACCATTTGCAGGCCTTCGCTGAACTGCGCCAGCAGCAGCCGGTTTCCCTTGGCCACTGCATAGCAATACTCCGCAACATAAAACGGCCGGCGGCTGACAATCAGGTCAGCCAAACCTTTCTCGCGCAATAAATCCAGTGTCAGTATTCTTGAGACTATGGCAAAATCCGCTTCATTCGCATCAACGGACATGATGGACGCCTTCTGTGAGTCCAAAAGAATCAGCTCAATATCATCCCGCTGCGCCGCCATAATAACGTAGTGCATCAGGTCGTTTCTCTGTACCGCCACCCGGCTGCCACTGAAACCATCAATATTCTCCGGCAGCCCGGCACCGTCACTACGGCCGACAACCACGTAATGCGCATGATGATATGGTTGCGAAAAATCAAAATCTCTCGCCCGTAACGGATGAAAATATAAGCCCTGAATCAGATCGATATCGCCGTTTTTCACCGACTCGATGACCTCATCCCACGCGCCGAGCCGTATTTCCACGTCCAGATTCATCGCCTCAGCAATCGCCCTGGTCATATCAACCGCGAACCCCGCCGGCCGGCCGCGCTTATCCAGAAATTCAAACGGCGGAAACGCATGGTCGCCGCCGACTATAATTCTCCGCCCCGGTAATTCATAGGCGGCAAACCATTTTGAATAAAGCCGCCGATAGGTACTGTCGGCGATAACCAGCGCCAGACCTTCATTCAATAAAGCAAGTACCGCACTGTCGTCTTTTTTGACGGCAAAGCAGAAAGCCTGACTGAACTCTTCGACCGGCCGCGGTATTATGTGTAATCCGCTGATACCGGACTCCTGCAACAGCCGCAGCGCTACCAGCCGCTGTATTATTACCGCATCGCATTCTCCCGCCGCCAGCAGTTCGAAAGCAACGGTAAATGTCGGGGTCGCAACAATTTCAATGCCGCGCTCCTCACGCCGCAAAAACTCTTCGGCATTGTCAGCACGCATAACCCCCACCCGCCGGCCGCGCAGATCAGACAGTGAATTGATGTCCTCTGTTTCGTCCCGCACCACCAGCGCACCGTACATGGTCAGATACGGCACCGTGAAATCAAAGTACGGCTCGCGTTCCGGGGTGCGGCCGACCAGCGGCAGCACCTGCACTTCGCCGTCCTTCAACCATTGCTGAACATCCGCCCACGGCCCGGTGCGAAATGTTACCTCACGCCCCATGGCATGCAACGCCGCCCGCAGCAGTTCCACCGAAAATCCGTCCGCACGCCCATCCTCGTGCACAATGCAGAAAGGCGGATAGTCAACCTCACTGGCGGAGTGCACAACATCCGGCACATTCTCCGCATAAACATTATTTAATGTGAATAAGAGACTGAACCCGGTTAGCACCAGACATCTGAACAGCTTTAGGTCTTTGAGAAAATAATCCAATAACATCATGAGATAAAACTTAACACACCGGAATACAACAAGCCAGCAGTAACGAATCGGAAATCTTCGCGTTGATTCGTCCACCTGCTTAATCTTCTGATCTGCCGGTGCCTTTTTGCTTGTGTGGCGAGTGGCAAGTGGCGGGTGGCACATCTTTTTTC
>PXDI01000105.1 GCA_003565095.1 PVC group bacterium
CATCAACGTAAGCAACCTCTTTAAGTTTACGGACAGCATCACCGATCCGGCGCGCATCGGCATTGTAGCCGCCCTTGAGACCGGCATGGAAGAGGTTGAATGGTACGGCCGCGGTCCGCACGAAAACTACACCGACCGCAAAGCCGCGGCACATGTAGGAATGTACAAGTCAACCGTGACGGATTTGTATCACCCGTATGTTGTTCCGCAGGAAAACGGCTGCCGGACAGACGTGCGGCATTTAACAATCAGCGGTAGAAAAGCCGCACTGCGGATTGATGCACAGCCCTTGATGCAATTTACCGCACTGCATTATACTGCCGATGACCTGTATCGCGCCAGTCATACATGCAATCTTAAACCGCGCCCCGAAACCATCCTGCACCTTGATTATGCCCAGCGTGGACTCGGCACCCGCTCATGCGGCCCCGACACCCTCGACAAATACAAACTGAAGGAAAATATATACAACCTCGACTTCACCCTGAAGGGCGTAGGGCATAGAGCGTAGGGCATAGAGCGCAGGGCATAGAGCGCATCCCGTCTTCAGTCTGCGGTCTGCGGTCTGCAGTCTGCGGTCTGCAGTCTCCCCCTCCCGTATCCCGTATCCCCTCTGTCCCTTGTAACCTTGTAACCCTATCCCCCGCATCCCAGTCTGTCTTCTGTTTCAGGTCGACAAAGCTCGCGACAAAGCTCGCGACAAAGTTTTTCTACAGTCTGCGGTCTGCAGTCTGCGGTCTGCAGTCTGCAGTCTGCAGTCTGCGGTCTGCAGTCTTCCCCTAAAGTCTTCCCCAAATTCCCCTTGCCCTCCCCGCCCCATCCTTGCTAATCTCACATCGTTGGTAAAAATGTTGTTTTGCGCCGGTTAATTATGGCCTGCATAATTGACGGGCACGGAGTGTATCCAGACGCGACTTAATGGAACAGCAAGTTGTTTATAATGAAGTTCTTCACAAAGCCTCAAAAGGACTTCTGATTCCTATTCCGGTATGTTTTGCGGTGTGAAGATAAATTTGTGTGGTCGAGATGTCGGCATGACCAAGCAAGTCCTGAACATCACGCAACCCGGTGCCACTGGCCAGCAAATGCGTTGCAAAAGAATGCCTTAATGTGTGAGGAGAAACCGCCTTATCCAATCCGGCACGTGCTGTCGCTTCACGGATCGCTTTCTGGAAAGCGCCATCAAGCACATGATGTCTGCGAATGATGCCGCTGCGTGGATCACGCATCAAATTACGTGAAGGAAAAAACCAGTACCAAATTAACTTTTCACCGGCCTTCGGCCACTTTCGCTCCAGCGACTCCGGCAGGAACACTCCGGCAAGTCCGGCTGCACGGTCTTTCGCATACAAATTGCGTAGTTTTTCACGGTGTGCACGCAGAGCCGGCTCAAGTTTAGGGGGGATCATAGTCAACCGGCTCTTGTTACCTTTCCCGAACTGCACCGAAAGCTGGAGACGGTCCAAATCAACATCTTTAACGCGAAGGCGCAAAAGTTCTGATAGCCGCAGCCCCGCCGCATACATCAACTCAGCCATTAACTTATAGGTTCCGTCCATAGCGGCAAAGAGCTGACGGCACTCTTCCTGCGACAATACAACCGGAGCTTTTCTGCCGCGGCGGGAATGTACGAAATCACTGAAATCTCCCGGATTACGCTGGAATACCTCACGAAAAAGAAAAACCACGGCATTCAGTGCCTGCTTCTGTGTTGCAACCGCAACCCGCTCCTTTACCGCCAAATCTGAAAGCCACCGCCTGATATCCGAATGACCAAGTTCTTCAACAGGTTTATTGCCGCAATAACGAATGAAACGATGACACCAACCACGATAGGTTTGCTCACTTCTCCAGGCCAGATTCTTTTCTCGAATGCGGCGCACCAGCGCCTGCTCCCACGCCGGCCCGCCAAGATCAGCAACCCCATCCGGCGGAATATCGTTAATCACATCGACAGATGCCCCTCTATGCTGCCGAAAATTATTACAGTTCGGTTGTTGCCGCGGGACAAAAGAAGGCTCTTGTTTGGTAGCGACTGGCTGCGGAGCCGCTGATTTTGAGGAATGCCCGCGTATTCGTTTACTACCGGCCTTGTAATACCATCGCAGTGCTTCATGGCGAATTTTGAAACGATCTGGAGATAAATATGTTTTTTTCCAAGCCAGATGTTCTTTGAACGTGTCAACGTCCGCTACTTTGCCGGTTTCTCCAAGCCAATAACGAAACTTTATGATCGCCTCTTTATAGCCGCGCCGCAAGTGTTCTGGAACTTCAGTATTTAGAACTTTCAGCCACTTATCAAAAACAATCGGATTATCACTCATAGCAACCACCCCTTCAGATAAGCATTATGCAGCCAATTTTAACCGTGCGAAAACAACTATGCATAACAATCACCTCAACAGTTGCATAACCATTACCTGAATTGCAACAATTATTGTAAATATATTTGATTATCAACAAACAAAAACGTTGACGACATTCAGGTCTGTAAAGTAGATTTACTCTAATTCAACAAAAAACGAAGTAAGGCTAATAACACTGTTGGCTGAGATGAAATGACAAGATTCGTTACCATATACGATTTCCGTAGGGACAAACGGCAGATCGAGATCCTACAGGAGGCATCGCTCCATCGGGACGACTGTGGTCTCGTCACCACTCCGGCACTCGTCGGCTCACCCGAGTGGTGGGAATTGGTGGGAACAGAAGCCCTCCCTGTCCACACAATCGAAGGCACAATATCCCGTGTTTACATGAGCGGACACAACGACTTTCCAGAGTTCGAAATTGACGCTGGTGAAACGAAGACCCAATGGATGAGACAAGGGGAAGACACCGCATACACGGTGGGTCGCCCCATCCGCCTTCGTTATGTCGAAATGAAATTCAAGAAGAGAATCAAGGCACTGCCACCGGTGAGCCGATGTGAACTGACCATTGAGGTCGGAACGGAGACTAAATCAGCCAACAAATGAATCGACACATACAAATCAAATCGCGCGCGATTTGATTTGATGGTCATTCAGAACGTTGCGCAAGAGATAATATGATAACAAAACCTATTCTCTTTTTTTTGGCATTATTGTTTTCTGCAACATGCTTGGCGGGAAACGGCAATGAAACACTGCCTTGGGCTGTAGTCTCCAGGTACTCGATTACATACCCTAACCCAGGGATTGCTTATCCTCGCGCAAGTATCAACATAAGCATTAACAAAGATTCTACATACAGATGGAAACATGTTCATTCTCGGGGACCGGATACATCCATTGTCAGAGAAGGTGAGAGTGTGCTAAG
>PXDI01000227.1 GCA_003565095.1 PVC group bacterium
TATTATAATTGCATGAAAAATAATAAAGGTTGTGCAGCCGTGGAGTTTTTTCATCTGCTTTTTCTGTCGTTTATCGGCAAAAAAGTGGATAAGCAGAGTTATGCCCTGAAGGGTGGCTGTAATTTACGATTCTTTTTTCATAGCCCTCGCTATTCCGAGGATATGGATATTGATATAAACGATATACCTGTTTACGTCCTGCAGGAAAAAGTAAACAGCATTCTCCAGTCCACACCTTTTCATCAGGCGCTTATGCTCAACAAAATCCGCATCGAGCATGTAACTGAACACAAACAGTCAGAAACAACCCAGCGGAGGAAACTCGGTCTGCTGGTGGCGAATGAATCACTTCCATTGCCGACAAAAATTGAATTTTCCCGGCGCGGGTTCTGTTCCGAGCCTGTTTACGAGCGTATCAGTCCGGCGATCAGTCACCAACATAAAATAACACCATTTATGTGCTCACATTATACAATGTTTACCGCATGCCAACAGAAAATCGAGGCACTGGCATCGCGCAATGTGACGCAAGCGCGAGATGTATTTGATCTCTTCTTGATAGGCGCAGATGAAATGATCCGGGATGAGGTAACACAAATCAAACCGGGAATCATGGAGGCTGCCGCCATTAACATTGCAAACCTGACCTTTGAACATTTCAAGAGCCAGGTGATTCCTTATTTGCAACCGGATGACCAGCGCACATATAACATAGCGTCGATGTGGGAGCAAATGCAGCTCGAATTAATAGACAGGTTGGAGATGGTCAAATGAAAATGCTGGATGCTGTTCGCCTATTACGCCAATCAGAGATGGATTTCATCGATACCGCGGATGCCGCCGCGTTGCTTAAAACCGGTACCCCGCATGCCAGCAAAATCATGTCCAGGCTCGCCGAGGCGGGGCAGCTTTTCAGGGTTAAGCGTGGAGTATGGGCTTTTGCAGACCGGATAGATCCGCTGCAAATGCCCGGCGCCATCACCGCACCGTTACCAAGCTATATATCTCTCCAGACGGCCTTGTACCGGCATGGTATCATCTCGCAGATGCCGCATGTTGTCTATGCAGTGTCACCGGCCAGAACTCAACGTCGTGACACTTCCTCAGGAATGGTTTCGATTCATCATATTGATCCGGCTTTCTTCTTTGGTTATGAACAGGTCGGCGCAAAAGGATTACTACTGGCAGAACCGGAGAAAGCCCTGCTGGATTTACTATATTTGAGTCCGGCCAGAAGCGGGCTTTTCCGGCATCCGCCCGAGCTGGAGTTTTCTGAAACTTTTAGTTTCAAGAAAGCAGATGAAATGGCAGAAAGAATTACCTCTCAACGCCGCCGGACTCTTGTAAGACAGCATATGAGAGAAATTCAATTGCAATATTGCTGAATATCAAGAATAAAGGACAAACAGATGCAAGAAAAGAGCCATGATGTTGATTTTTGTATAGTCGGCGGCGGGTTGGCGGGGATGTGCGCGGCGATTACGGCGGCGCGGCGCGGCATTAAAACCGCGCTGGTGCATGACCGTCCGGTGCTGGGCGGGAATGCCAGCTCGGAAATCCGCATGTGGATTGGCGGGTGTCACGGACGCAATCTGCACGAAACCGGCCTGATCGAGGAGATCATGCTGGAAAACATGTACCGCAATCCTGCCGGCAACTATTCAATCTGGGACAGTGTGCTCTACGAAAAGTGTCGTTTTCAGCCCAATCTGCAGTTATTCCTGAATGCGTCGGTGATTGAGGCGGAAACCTGTAATAACCGGATTGCCGCGGTTACGGCCTGGCAGCTTACCACTGAAACACGTCACACGATTCGTGCGCGCTATTTTGCGGACTGTTCGGGCGATTCGATTCTTGCCCCGCTGAGCGGGGCGGATTTCCGGATTGGGCGCGAGGCTCAGTCTGAATTCGGTGAGCCGGCCGGACAGGAATCCGCCGACAGCAAGACCATGGGGCTTTCATGTCTGC
Source organism: PVC group bacterium (assembly GCA_003565095.1). Classification (GTDB taxonomy): domain Bacteria; phylum Verrucomicrobiota; class Kiritimatiellia; order UBA8416; family PXDI01; genus PXDI01. Next base: position 1,969 of record PXDI01000227.1, read on the forward strand.
TGCAGGCGCGCGAGACCGGCGAAGTGCGCACGTTTATCCCTCCTGCCTGGGCGCATAAGTACACAACCTGTGAGGCTTTGAAAAACCGCGGGCATATTATCGGCGAAACCAATTTCTGGTGGATTGAACTGGGCGGCAGCCGTGACAGCATCCACGATGCCGAGGAGATGCGCGACGAGCTGCTGAAGATTGCATTCGGGGTCTGGGATCATATCAAGAACCACTGTAAAGCGCAGGATGCATCGAAATGGGAGCTTGAATGGATCGGTTTTCTGCCGGGCAAGCGTGAGAGCCGCCGTTATCTCGGCGGACACATTTTGACGCAGAACGAAGTTGAGGCCGGCGGAAAGTTTGCAGACACAATCGCTTACGGTGGCTGGACGATGGACGATCACCCGCCGGAAGGTTTTCTTTTTGACGGGCAGCCCACGCGCCATTGGCCCGCGCCGACACCGTTCGGCATTTCTTACGGCTGCCTTTATTCGCGCAATATAGAAAATCTGTTTTGCGCCGGGCGCAATATCAGCGCCACGCATATGGGGATCAGCAGCACGAGGGTAATGGCCACCTGTGCACTGCTGGGGCAGGCGGCCGGCACCGCGGCGGCGTTGGCAGTGCAGCACGCCTGCCGCCCGGCAGACATCCGCGGGGGGCATATAAGCACCTTGCAGCAGTGGCTGATGGAAGATGACTGCTATCTGCCGGGATTTACGCGGCAGGTTACCGCGCTTACCGCCGCCGCGCATTGCAGCAGTTCAGCCGGCGCTGCTGAAAATCTGCGCAACGGCATAGACCGGCCGGTGGGTGATGCAGATAATTGCTGGGACGCTGCGCCGGGGCAGTGGGCGGAATACCGCTGGGAGACGCCGCAGGCCGTCACCGCTGCGCGGCTGGTATTCGACAGCGATTGCAGTCGTGCCAATACATCCAACATGCCCTGCTGCTACCCGTTGAACGCCAAGGCTGTACAACCGCCACCGCAGCTTGTGCGTGCGTTCAGAATCGAGGCAGAAGATGCTGCGGGGCAGTGGCGGACGGTTGCGCGGATTGACAATAATTACCAGCGGCTGGTGCGGGTGCCGCTGGATGTTAAAGCCACCGCGCTGCGGTTGATCCCGGAAGCAACCCGGGGCGATGAAAGCGCACGCGTCTTCGCGTGGGATGTGGTGTAGGGGGCTCCTGAGTTCAACATTGGGACACCCTGCATTAGCCTGATCTATTCATCAACTTCTTGAAAAATCAATGATTAACTTGCAGATAAATTTTTACCACCCGCGTCGCTCAGCTCCGCTGGAGTACACGGAGACCACGGAGTTGGAGAAAAGGA
>PXDI01000052.1 GCA_003565095.1 PVC group bacterium
TGATTGATATAATCGATCAGCATATCGGAAAGCCCGTCGGTTTCATACCCCGGCACTTTCGCTGAGGGCACCTCAGCTTCGCCACGATGACCATGCACATACGTGAAATACTGGTTGTTGTTATTTTCGTAACCGATCCATGTATTGAAACCGCCGCGCCTTTCACGCGGGACAATGCGCACATTTTCCCGTTCGCCTGTCTTTGAACCGCCGTCGAGGTGCCATTTTCCGAAATAGGCGGTGTTATATCCGGCTTCATTGAACGGTTTAGCAACCGTTGGTATGGCTGGATCAAGTTGTTCGGGGGTCTGGCGGCAGGTTTCATGCACATACCGGCTGGTGAGCAGGGCCGCGCGGAACGGGGTGCACCAGGGGCAGCCGGCCACTGCGTGGGTAAAAGTCACTCCTTCCTCACACAGGCGATCGAGATTGGGGGTTGAGAGGTTGGGATCCCCCATATGGCCCTGGGCCTGAGCCCGGTGTTGGTCTCCAAAAATCCAGATAATGTTAGGCGGGCGGCTGGATTTGTCCTGCATAGTCGATATCTCCGTGTTTTTTTTATTTGGATAGGGGCTGGTTCAACATATCCGGCGGCTGATGTGTGGCTTGCAGCACTGATTGCCAAATCCATCCGTCCGGGTCAACCGTTTTGCGCTGTCCTATCATCGGGATGGGAAAATGCACAATCCGGCAGTGATGCATGCCGACGAGCAGATTGGTTTTGCCGGCCATGCCGGCGTGCATGGCGTTGTATCCCAGCCGCAGGCAGTATTCAGAGTCGACCGCGCTGGCGGGGCGGCTGCGGATGATATAGCCGGGGTCGAAATATTTCATATTGATTTCAAACTCACGCGCTTTGAAATGCTTGGTAATCCTGTCGCGCAGGAATGTGCCGATGTCGTGAAACTGTAGATTACCTGATTTATCGCGGCCGGCGTGTTCCTCGTCGAACAGGTGTTGTCCGGCCCCTTCCGCGACGACCACAACGGCGTGATCCTTATGCTCAAGCCGCTGTTCGAGGTGGGCAAGAAAACCGTTCGGTCCATGGAGGTCGAAGGGCACTTCAGGAATGAGGCAGAAATTGACGTTGCTGTTTGACAGGGCGGTACTGGTGGCAATCCAGCCTGAATGGCGTCCCATCAATTTGACTAGGCCCACCCCGTGCCGGTAGGCGCGCGCCTCACCGTGTGCGGCATTCACAACTTCCCAGGCAGCTTCAACCGCGGTCTGATAACCGAATGATCTGTCAAGAATGCTGATATCATTATCAACCGTCTTGGGAATGCCGACTACCGCGATATCAAGATTGCGCTTGCGGATCTCGTCATGAATATCGCGTGCGCCGCGCAGGGTGCCGTCTCCGCCGATAGTACACAGGATGTTCACCTTGAAATGCTGGAGGGTATCAACAATTTCCGAAGGTTCCTGGAATCCGCGTGAAGATTTAAGGATCGTGCCGCCTTTTTCGTGTATTTCGTCGGTGTTTTCCGTATCGAGTTCAAGCGGCTGGCAGTAATAGCGCGGAACCAGTCCTTCAAACCCGTATTGAAAACCGAGCACCTTCTTTACCCCGTATTCCTCAAGTGCGCAGAAAGTGATGGCACGGATGACGTCATTGAGTCCGGGGCACAGACCGCCGCAGGTGACAATGCCGATTACCGTTTTTTGCGGATCAAAATAGATTTGGTCGCGAGCCCCGGCCAGTTCCAGAAATTCCATATCTTCAACTGAATCATAGGCGGCGATGTCCTTGATGCGGTTATAGAGTGCAATGCCTTCATTGTTATAGAAGCGCTGGCGCTTCTCGCGTAGCGGAGAATCGAAACGCGGTTCACCGAGTGACTCGATCGGGATGAGCTTCGCTTTTTCCATAATAAATTATTCCCTATCTGTATTTTCAAACTAATGGAGAACAATAGCCCGTTGGCATACGCACGGTCAAGAGCGCATGTGATTTCTGAATCTGCTTGCCAGCGGTGAGGTAATTAGTGAATATGCACACATGACTGCCGTTACCGAATATTTCAGCGCGTTGTTCAATGCCGGTAAACATGGCGATGCGCGTGAGGAAAGCTTTTACGGGCCGCTGTCCGATCTGGTTATGGCGCTGGCGGATGCCCAGGAGCGCTCCGGTCTGCATGTGACCACTCTGCCGAAGCAGACCGAAGCCGGGAATCCCGACTTCCGTGTCTGGGACGGACGCGCGCGCATCACCGGTTATATCGAGGCAAAAAAGCCCGGCGTCAATCTGGATCAGGTGGAAACCTCGGAGCAGATCAAGCGTTATCTGCACACTTTTCCGAATGTCATTTTGACCGATTTTTATGAATTCCGGCTCTATCGCGATGGCAAACGGCTGGCGCGGGTTGTGGCCGGTCAGTCGTTTGTGCCGGATTCGCTAAAGGCACCGTCACCCGTACGCGACGCGGATGGGTTGTCCGACCTGTTTGCAAAATTCTTTTCATTTTCGATGCCGCGCCGTTTCACCGCGCGCACACTGGCGGTCGAGTTGGCCAAGCGCACGCGCTTTTTGCGTGATGAGGTGGTTGCGCAGGAACTGCGCGAACAGGAACGACTGGGAAGGGGCGGTATCCTGGCATTTTATAACGCCTTCAAGGATTACCTGATTGCTGATCTGTCGCTGGAACAGTTTGCCGATCTTTATGCACAGACCGTAACCTATGGCATGTTTGCCGCCCGTACCCGCTCAAAGGATACTTTTGACCGCCGTTCGGCATTTGACCGCATTCCACGAACTATCGGCTTGCTGCGCGATGTTTTTCGTTACATTTCGTACGATGACATCCCGGCAGCGCTTGAATGGATGGTGGACGATATTGCCGAAGTGCTGGCGGCGGCGGATGTGAAAAAGCTGCTCGATCAGTTCTACCGCGAAGGCAAGGGGCATGATCCGATTGTGCATTTCTATGAGACTTTTCTGGCGGAGTACGATCCTCGCGAACGCGAGCGGCGCGGTGTTTACTACACCCCTGAGCCGGTTGTCGGTTACATCACCCGCTCGGTCCATGCGTTGCTGAAAGAACGCTTCGGCAAAACCGACGGTCTGGCATCCGAGGGGGTTACATTGCTTGATCCGGCCGCCGGAACAATGACCTTTGTGGCCGAGGCAGCCCGATTGGCGTGTGAAGAATACGAATCCAAATACGGCGAAGGCTCGAAAGCTGAATTTGTGCGTGACCATGTTCTGGCCAATTTCTATGCCTTCGAGCTGATGATGGCACCATATACTGTCGGTCACCTCAAAATGTCGTTTCTGCTTGAAGAAA
>PXDI01000404.1 GCA_003565095.1 PVC group bacterium
CGTCTCTACTGAGAGCAATGGATATGATTGCACAGGAGAATCCCGACGAGATTGTGATCTCAACCCCCGGTCCGGTTGGTCTGATCGGCTTGGTTGCGGCGCATCTTATGGATATCAAATGCACCGGCATCTATCATACCGACTTCACGGCGCAAACCGACATGTTTATAGGTGACGAGTGGGTCTCCTCAATAGTTGAAACCTATACCCGCATGTTTTTCCGGATGATGGAAGAAGTACGGGTCCCAACAAAAGAATATATGAACATGCTGGAATCGCGCGGGATAGAGCGCGGCCGTATGAAGCTGTTCCATCGGGGAATCGACCCGTCATTTGTGTTGGATGACCAGGCAAAGCAGGAGTACTGGCGCAAAGAACTGCGGCTTGGTGATGCGCCGGTGCTGCTCTGGGCCGGGCGGCTCGGTAGAGAAAAGAATCTGGATATACTTATGCAAATCTACCGCGGGGTATTGGAAAAGATACCGGAGTGCCAGTTGCTAATGCTTGGGGATGGACCGGAGCGCACCAGACTGGAGCGGGAAATGCATGATTGTCCGAGGGCCATATTTGCCGGACGTATTGACCGCGGTGAACTGCCGCACCTGTATCCGCTGGCGGATGTATTTGTTTTTCCCAGTACAACCGACACTTTCGGTATGGTGGTGCTGGAAGCGCAGGCATGCGGGGTTCCGGCAGTTGTAACCGATATCGGCGGACCACAGGAAATTGTCATTGACGGACGAACCGGGCATGTTATCAGTGCTGAAAATACAGGGCAATGGGTTGAACAGATCGTCGAGATCATAAAAGAACGGCGCTCTTTTCCCGAAGCCGCTGTGCATAAGCGCGCTGAAATCAGACAGGCTTTTCAAAGCAATTATGGATGGGAAAGGGTTCTTGATGAGATGATGGGCAGTAAACCCGTTACGGAGCGGGTCAACTGGGCGGAGATTGTGCGCGAAAGGGCACCGGCCGCATTGTACTCATGAGCGGAGAACACGCCATCCCGAATGGCGGCATGAAGTTATTCCTTCTGGATGCCATCGGCCCGTTTTTCAGGGGATATAAGCGCAAGCGGATCAACTGGTCAAAAATCCCGTTTGAACACCTGTTTGATGACGGCGGAATCAATCACGCCCGCATGGCAAAAATCCGTCAGGATTTTGTCGTCTTTACCGCTCGCGCCGCGGAATACGGATTCAATGCCATCAGTCTTGATGATGTTGCCCATCTTGTTCCGCACAGGCAGTATGATGCTGAAACCGCCACTTTTATAGACAGCTACCGGCAGTATTTTAAAGAGTTTTGTGAAATCGCGGACGAAAATGGTCTCCAAGTTTATGTGACAACCGATGTGATGTACACCCACCCGGCCTGGGCAGCTGAATGCAGGCGCCGCAGTGATCAGATTAACTATCTGGCGGATGCCTGCCGGACCGTATTGACTGATTTTCCGCAGGTTGCCGGTATAATTACCAGAATCGGTGAATGTGACGGCAAGGATGTTAAAGAGGCGTTCCGCAGCGATTTGGTGATAAAAACCGCTGAACAATGCCGTGGATTACTGAACCGTTTGCTGCCGGTATTTGAACAGCTCGGACGTGATTTGATTTTCCGCACCTGGACCGTCGGTGCATATCAGATCGGCGATCTGCAATGGAACCGTCGCACGTTTGATCGTGTTTTTACCGACATCAACAGTAAGCGGTTGATTATCTCCATGAAATACGGGGAGTCGGATTTCTTTCGTTACCTGCCGCTTAACAGGCTTTTTTTTCGCACGCCGCACCGCAAGCTGGTGGAGCTGCAGGCGCGCCGGGAATATGAAGGCTTTGGAGAGTATCCGTCTTTCATCGGCTGGGACTACGAAAACTATCGTGGACAAATCGCGGCAGCGGAAAATGTATGCGGCATCAGTGTCTGGTGCCAGACCGGTGGCTGGACGCGTTTCAGACGCCGTACTTTCTTGAAAAATACATCAGTCTGGAATGAAATTAACACCTATGTCGCATTGCATCTTTTCAAATACTCCGGCACAACCGAAGATGCCGTCAGTGCGTTCTGTCGCAAATATCTGGCGGACAGTGAACCCGCCCGTCTGCTGGTGCTGCTTAGACTGTCAGATGAAGTTATAAAAGAACTGCTTTACGTGGATGAGTTCGCCCGCCGCAAGATGTTTTTCCGGCGGCTGCGTGTGCCGCCGTTGTTGGCGGTATTTTGGGACACCATCATTGTTACCCATTCCATGCGCAAATTGCTGCGTTGCTTTGTTTCGGATGGTGAACAAAAGATCACTCAAGGGTATGCGGCGCTTGAGAAGATCAGGCTGATGCGAGAAATAGCTGTTGAACAGCATATGCCATATGAAGATATAGATTTCCAATACGCCACGTTTGAGCAGCTGGCGGCGGCGCGGGAGTATTATTTTGGAGAATACTCTGAAGAGCTGGCTGGCCGTTTGTATGCTATGAAGGCGCAGTATAAAGCGACGTTCAAGCGCAGCTACGCTGTTCATCTGGACTTTACCGAATTCAAGGTTTCCAGCCGGCGTGTTCGTTTTCTTGCCAATCTTTGCCTGCGTTCACAGCGCGGTTACCGGATCATTGATCAGATCGTGATGATTCGTCTGCTTACATTCATCGTCCCCCTCTTGCGGATTCCGCAGCGTGATTTTCTCCCGCGCTTTGCCGGCAAACGGGCCATGGGAATTTCGACTGTATTGAAATAGGGGTCTTCCGGAGAATCTGTGGGTGGATCTGACCTCTTGTGCACACCAGAACCGACGATTCGCCAAGATCGGTGAAAGCAGGTCGATTAAGGGTAACCGAGCCTTTTTCTTGTCCCTTACAGCCATTTTCGCCGCAACCGATGCCATTCCGCACCCACAGATTCTGCGGAGGAGCCTGAAATAGTAACTGCGTTAAACAAGAAAACGAGCCGCGGTTTCCCGCGGCCCGCTTATGTTCTCTAATATCAAATTAGAACAACATACGCCATGCGGCATAAGCTGTAGTCATCTCAAGTTTGCCGGCATCGGTATTATCGAGTTCTGCAACTTCAATACCGGTCATCAGCTTATGAGCATGACCCGCGAAATAATAATTCAGTCCGATATATGCGGCCTTATAATCATCACCTCTTTGCGGATTTACAGCAGCACTGAGTGTTGCGCCGGTTGCTTCGTCAACCACGGCCTCCCGGGCGGCCATCGTGTCGACGCGACGTGCATAACGGCTGGGAGCACTCAGCCCTTTTGCGTTATCTGACTCAGTAATTTCAA
>PXDI01000364.1 GCA_003565095.1 PVC group bacterium
ATTGATCAGTCACCGATTGGCCGCACGCCGCGCAGTAATCCGGCAACATATACCGGGGCTTTTTCATTTCTCCGCACTCTTTTTGCGCAAACTCCGGCGGCTAAGGTCCGCGGCTACGGTCCCGGCCGTTTCAGTTTCAATGTCAAAGGGGGGCGTTGTGAAACCTGCAAGGGGGACGGGATGTTGCGGCTTGAGATGCATTTTCTGCCGGATGTGTATGTACCCTGTGAGCAGTGTGGCGGAAAGCGTTACAACAGCGAAACATTGCAGGTACACTACGATGACAAGTCAATTGCCGATGTGCTGGCAATGACGATTAACGAAGCGCTGGAGTTTTTCAAGAATCATCCGCCGGTTGAAAGACGTTTGCGTACGCTGGCGGCGGTCGGGCTGGGGTATCTGACGCTGGGACAGTCGGCAACAACCCTTTCAGGCGGAGAAGCCCAGAGGATCAAACTTTCAACCGAATTGAGCAAGGTGGCGACCGGCCGGACCCTGTATCTGCTGGATGAGCCGACCACGGGGTTGCATTTTGCCGATGTGCAGAAATTGCTGCAGGTGCTGCAGCAGTTGCGTGACAGCGGCAATACTGTAATCGTGATTGAGCATAACCTGGATGTGATCAAGACCGCAGATTATATTGTCGATTTAGGGCCGGAGGGTGGTGACGGCGGCGGCCGGCTGGTGGCCTGTGGGCAACCGGAGGAAATTTGCGGCTGTAAAGAGTCATATACCGGCCGTTTTTTGAAAAAGTTAGTTGGTTGATACATTGCTTTACTATTGTAGAAATTAGGTGTTATGTTGCTGGTATGAACAGATTGCAAGGGAGTGAGTTCAATCAAATATTGTTTGCCGTAATTCCGGCGGTAATCGTGTATCTGGCGGGTGCCGGAATGCTTATTGCTGAGCAGGAGGCGGTTGAGCCGGAAATGCCGCTGGTTGCGGCGGCGGCGGCGCTGCATGACGGCTTTCCCGAGATCACGATCAGAATTGCCGAGGATATTCTGGAGCGTGAAAGCGGTATTGAGGCGGCGGATCTGCAGCAGGCCCTGTTGCTGCTTGGCCGCGGGTTGGTTGCTCAGGAGCAGGCAGTCAGGATGGACGCCATTTTGCGCAAATACCGCCGGATACGCGACAGGTTGCCGGTTCCCGAGGTGTTTGACCTGTTGCGCGGTAAAGCTTTACTGGCGCAAAAGGATTATGCGCGTTCGATTGCGGTTTTGCTTCCGCTGGCCGAGATGGAGCAGGCGGATTTATCTGCGGAAATCAGAATGGCGGTATGGTCGGCACTGGCGGCGGCATATCGGGACAGCGAAAAGTATGCTGATTCGATTGAGTGGTTACGCCGGTTTGATGCTGCCTATGGTGATGCAGCGGAGGGTGCGGCTAATTTGTTGCAGCTTGCCGCCACCCTGAGCCGCAGTGGCGCGTTCGAGGATGCGCAGCGGGTTTATGCCCGCCTGACTTCACGTTCCGCGGAACTGCCTGAAGTACGGGAAGGAATCTTTCTTCAGGCGCAACTAGCGATTTCTTCCGGTCAGACAAATCTTGCCCAGAACCTATTACTGCGACTTGTTCAGCATGAGGCGACATTGCCGGCCCGGCGTGCACAAGGCTGGTTCATGCTTGGCAGGCTGCAAACCGCATCTGGTCAGAAAGATAAAGCGGCTGAATCAATCCAGCAGGCGCTGTCTTTGACAGAGAATACCGCTTTACGAAATGAAGCAAAATTAGAACTGGGTTTGCTATTGCTGGAGCAGGGGCGGCATGACGAAGCCCGGATACTGCTGCGGCGTTTTATTTTCATCAGTCCGGGGGATGAGCGTTCTGCAATGGCGCAGTTGGCATTGGCGGACAGTTTAAGAGCTGCCGGGCGGCATGGGGATGCGGAAGAGGCCTACCGGTATTACATTGAGAGTTTTGCACAGACGGGAGCTGAAGCGCGCACACGGGAGGGCCGCGGATGGAGTCTGCTGGCGTTGGAGCGCTACAGTGAGGCGGCGACTGCATTCGAGCGTGCCTTTACGCTTTATGAGGATAATGCCGACCGCCAGCGCTGTTTACTTGCGCAGGGTGATGCTGAACTGCTGGCCGGACAGCATGATAAAGCAGTGAGCTCGTACCGTAAGCTGTTGAACACCTGGCTTGATACGCCGTTGCGACAACGTGCATTATTTCAGCTTGGCATGGGGTTGCTGCGGCTGGGGCATTTAGACGAGGCGGATGCGGTCTGGACTGAAGCAATCGATAGCGGCGTTGATATTGAAATAACAGCAGCCGCACTGATGCAGCGTGCGGGAATCAGTGAATCAAAACGTGATTGGCAGGCGGCGGCTGATTTATATACCAGGGTGATCGGTTTGCAGGATGTTCCGCGTCGTTATTTACGTGACGCTTTATTTGCACGGGGCAATGCGCGGTTCCGGGCGTTTCTGTTTGTTGACGCCCTGGCTGATTTTAATCGGGTAATTGAGATGACCGGTGATTCGGCTTTACGGGATGCCGCACATTTTCAACGGGCATCCTCGCTTTACTGGATGGGGCGTGACACCGAAGCGGTTGAAGCTGCGGCCAAATATGTGCAGGATAACCCCGAGTCGGCGCTTGCCCCCGAATTCCATTACTGGCTGGCACGCTATCAATACAACCAGCGTGAATATGAAGCGGCAATGAAGCTTTTTCTGAAGGTTGCACAGACCTATCCTGAACATCGGCTGGCGGCGGATGCTGTATTCCGCGCCGGTGTTGCCGCTTTCAACCTGAATGAGTATGTGAAGGCGGTTGAGGTGCTGGCCGGGCTGACGGGGACATATCCCGATAGTCCGCGTCTGCCGGATGCCCGCTTGATTCAAGCCAATGCGCTTGGGCAGCTTGGCAGGTATGCCGAGGCTATTCTGTTATATGACGGAATTATTGCTAATTATCCCGAGCATGAGGCTATTGCAATGGTCTATATGCGTAAGGGTGATTGCATTTTCACATTGGCTGCGGATGCGCCGGAGCGTTATGAAGAGAGTCTGGCGGCATATCGCGCTGCGTTGCGGCAGGCTGCCGGCGAGCGGGCGCTGGTGCTTGAGGGCGAATATAAGATTGGGCGGGGTCTAGAGAAAATGGGTCGTGAGCAGGCGGCTGTTGAGCATTATTACGAGCATGTCATAGTCCGTTTTCTGACAGAGAGTGAACAGGGGGTATGGCATGGAGAGGGTGCGCGAAGCTGGTTTGCCAGAGCGGCTTTCAATGCGGTTGATTTGCTTGGTGCGAAAAATGACTGGCGGCG
>PXDI01000079.1 GCA_003565095.1 PVC group bacterium
AGGGACGAAATCAAACGCGACTTTCAAAGCGCACGCGAACTGGCCCGGATTCCGGTCCGATTGCCGGACGGTGGCCAGATTACGCTATCGCCCGGCGGACAGAACCCGCTCATCAAGGCGTTTATCGAGGACTTCTGCCCGCGCTACGTCCCGGGAGGAACCGTGCTCTATGTCGGGGACGCCGAAAACAAGTTCCAGCATTATGAGTCCGACTACTTCAAACGACTGGGCATCGAGATCGATTCCGCCGCCAAGATGCCCGACGTGGTTGTTCACGATCCCAAGCGTGAGTGGCTTGTCATTGGAGAAGCCGTCACGAGCGCCGGGGTCGTAGACGGGAAACGCCGTCGTGAACTTAAGGAGCTGTTCGCCGGGTTCCGATCCGGGCTGGTCTTTGTTACGGCCTTTGCGACCCGCTCCGACCTGGGACGGTTTCTGAGCCAGATTTCATGGGAAACAGAAGTCTGGATAGCCGAAGATCCCGACCACGTTGTTCATTTCAACGGCGAGCGGTGCCTCGGGCCTTATCCCGATACCGTGCTGCCCTGAACTCCAGAGCGGGGCACTGGCACAGGTCGGCGCGATCTCGCAAAAACATGAAGGGAGCGAAACCATGTGCTGCTGCAGTGTGCCCTTCGGCCCCTGTTTTGAGTGCGCGGCCTGCTCGCGCCTTCTGTCCCGGCGCCTGCGCCGGGAGAATCATTGGACGGTAGGCGACCCCGCCGCAGGCGGCGTGGCGGGAAAGCGCGCGGTGCCGCGCGCACTCAAAAAACGATGTGTTGTCTGTCCCTACGTGTTTTCGCGCCAGACCGACGGGGCGCAGCCGTGGGCACGGCGGAAAACGCGACCGAACACGCTGGGATCACGGTAGCCGACCATTTTGCCGACTTCCTCAACCGGCAGCTTTGTGCTGCTTAGCATCGCCTCGGCCTGCCGGAGGCGTGCCTCACGCAGAAAGACCGCCGGCGTAATTCCGCGGTGCTGATGATACAAGACGCTGAAGCGCGAGCGGCTGAGCCCGGCGGCAGCGGCAAATTCGCTGACGCCGAAAACGCTGCTGAGGCTCTCCAGTGCGACGGCCTCTGCGCGCGCAATCCGGGTTTCGGTATCAAATGTGGCGGGTGGGGTGTTGCGGCTGCTGACTGAGGTAACCAGCGCCAGCTGCAGCCCGCCGAGCGCGTGCCGGCTTTCCATCATATCCAGCGGGGTATGCCGTTTCCAGCAGCGGACAATCCGTGGCACGCTCTCGGCAAAAAGTTCGCGCAGTGAATCAGGAATGACTACCGGCAGATCAACCCCCCACACTTCATGGGGATCGGGCTGCTTGAGATGTGCGCGCTCCTGCCAATCCGGTGAACAGACAAATGTCCGTGGATCGGCATCACGTTGTTCGTTCCACTGCACATGAAAATGCAGCCATGCGGGACGGTTGCCTTTCTGCGATCCGATGAAAGACGGGACTCCCGGCGGGATCAGATAAGTTGAGCCCTGTGGTATGTGATAAGGCTTTCCGGCAACCGTAATATCTTCATCACCCGCCATACTGCACACCATCAGATACCAGTTCAGCCGTCGCTCCGGCTTGATCCACGCCACCGGCCGCGGAGTATCATCGGCATTTATAATGTTTATGTTATATGACCCGTGCAGTGCAATCATGGCGTCCGCAACTTGTTGTTAAGTTAGCTTCAAACGGGATTCCGTCAATCTCCGTAATGAGTTCTCGCCCGATGGACGAAAACAGTACTGCTTTCGTCGTCAACCGAATAAATGATGCGATCTTTGAATGAAAGCCTTAAGGAGAAAAATCCGGCAAGGTCACCAACCAACCGCTTGCCGCAGCGCGGATTCGCGGCAACCCGTTCGCGCAGGATAATCTTGAGTTTTTCCTTGAGGCGAGGGGGAAGCTTGTCAACGTCCTTGACGGCCTCTTTAGTAAAGCGGATGACATACGGAGTCACGGCTTTTCTCCGAAGACCTCCTCAAACGAGATAGTTTCGCCTCTGTGCATCTGCTTGACGGATTTCTTCAGACTCTGTCGAAAACCCGGCGACGAAAGCAGTTCCATGGTTTCAATCATGCTGTCATATTCATCCTCCGCCATCAGAACAACAGCCCCCCTGCGATGGTGTATTCTGTAAATCTGGTGTTTATCGGTCGCCCCCTTGACAACATCGAAAAATTCCCGGCGCGCATCGGTCGCTGTCAGTGTGGTCATATCACTCCTTTATGTACATATTAGCGTACATGTTGCGTGGTTTAGGGAGCGCCGTCAATCTTATTCTTCCATATCCTTGCTCCATATGAACATAGCATTGGAGTGATACGGTTGCACGCTACCGCGGCCTGCTGGAAAACCTGCGTGATACCGCCGGTGAACTTATCCCTACGGCCGCGACACTGCTTGGGCGTCTTGAAAAAACCGCGCAAATGCCGGTTCAGTATACTGAATAGATCAGATAACAGAAACATTTATCAAGCATATGCGAAAACGGGAGCGTGTGATCGAGGCCTGGTGTCCTGCTTCATTAACGCCTCAAGATGCCGGATTGTTTCCGGAGCAAGAAGCTTGTCGGAACAAACATCACAAACTTCAGCCGGCACATCCTCGAACACAAGCACTTTATGATCCCGTCTCACCGTGTGGACGATGAGGCGACGTTCATAATGCCCCGGACAGCCTTTAATACTGCATTTCATTCTGTACTCCCCCTTGTGAAAGGATCTTTCCATTTTGGTGGTTTAGGTTCATATGATGTCGCGCGTATTAACATCAGTCATGATGTAAAGAGACTACTCTGCATCAATGTCGAATTCAAGCGATTCTTCTACAGCATTGTATGTCCATATTTAGTGGATATACTGTGCAATTTATACGAGAGGCTCTTGCAAAACCCCTGTCGTGAACGGACGCAAAGGATTGCGTCCCTCCAAAATACCGTTTCAATCCGGACTGGAGGGCGGCAATCCTTTGCCGCTGCTGAGGTTTTGCAAGAGCATCACGACATTGACAAAAAAGTGATCCGCTTGCTTTTGCCGCTACGGCGGATTGTTCTTCTGCATCCGACGGTAGAATCCGCTGAATGATGCAAAGCCGACCTGCCGGGCAATCGCGGTAATCTTCATCTGTCCGTCGGCCATCAGGCGCCGGGCGGCGCGCATGCGGATGCGGTTTAGCAGCTCTTGCGGCGTAACTGCTCAGGTACCCGCCCGCAACGGGCGGGCACCTGAGATGATTGGCCCCAGCCAACTCCATCAGCATAAAGCATAGTCTA
>PXDI01000216.1 GCA_003565095.1 PVC group bacterium
CAACTAACGCACTTTATGGAAAAGTTGGTCAGTATGAATTTTCAGTGTAGCTCGGGTCCGCTGGGACCCTATATTCTTGATGGCCGTTACAATCGACGCCATCGCGGCGATGCGCGGATCCGCAGCGGTGCTGAATATCACCTGGTTTTCATGGATGACGGGATCATCCAGTATCATTATCAAGGCCATCTTCACGAACTGCAGCCTCCCGGCGCTTTACTTGTTGCGCCAGGAACGGATTTTGAGCTGACGCTGGCGCGCGGCATAACGTGGCATGATCTTTGTTTTGACGCCGTTTATCAATCGCGGCAGACGAAAATAAAGCATGAGAAAGATGACAAATTTGTGTGTTCCTTTGTTCATAAGACAGACAGGCCGCAACCGCCGCCGGAACAGATATGGGGGACGAAAATCGGCCCAAAGGTACCGGAACCGATGCTTGACGGGTGCCGTGCTCTTATACGTTGGTGCAACGCCCACTGGTGGCGGGATGCACAGGAATATGCCAGGGCGAATTATTATCTGGGGCTCTGGCTGCTCGATTTAGCCGACTGGCATCAAGGCCGGAAAGAAGATAACGACAGTTGGCTTGGACGCATGCAGGCGTATTGCCGTGCCAATATCATACACGGATTAACTGTCGAAGAGCTGGCGCGGCATGCCGGAACAAGCCGCCAGCAACTGCGCACGCGCATGATTGCCGAGGCCGGCATGAGCCCCAAGGCTTTTCTGGATTCCTTCCGTTTCGATGAAGCATGCCGTTTGCTGCGCAGTACAGGCGAGCCGCTTGCACGGATAAGTAAATATTGCGGATATACATCTCCCACAATATTCACGCGCCGCTTCAGGGAAATGTCCGGACTTTCTCCGCGCGCATGGCGGCAGCAGCAACAAATCTGACCTATTATATGGAGGTTCACGGATCTGAAGCTTCTATCGGCAAACTGACTGTCAATTTTGATCCGGTTGACAAGGCGGAGCGTGCCGGATTTGACATGCTGGATGATCAGGGGGGGACAGATTATTGACTGGAAAATCTGATTCATATCGGCCAAAAGAGCTATGGGGGGTGTCCCGGTTGTCTCATTATACATAAATGAATGCAAAGTGACTGATGCCGATAGTTTGTCTGTCCCCGACGTCCCCTCTTAGCCGGCGCAATCGGCCAAATTGTCAGCATGGAGTTCAATGAAACCGTTGGCTTCAATCATGGCGGCTATATTATGGGTGACTGGCGCCGGTTGCGCAAAAACGCCGGAACCCATTTACTGGAAAAATGCTCGCATGATATTGATTTAGCCTGCTGGATGGTTGAAAGCCTGCCGCAACGGGTGGCGTCATTCGGCGGTCTGAATTTCTTTGTGCCGGAAAATGAAAAAAGAATCAAAGAGGTCGGACGTGATCCGCGCCCCGACAGCCGTTATTCCGGCCGTGAAGCCTATTTGGCCTGGCAGGGACTGGTTGCCGAAAACCCTTTTACTTCTGATAAAGATATTTTCGACAATCAGGTTGCGATTATTGAATTCAATAACGCGGCAAGGGCAACCTTTCATACCAATATCAATGCGGCGATACCCGAGCGGCGGATGTATCTTCTTGGTACCGAAGGCGCACTGCGGGCGGATGTACTCAACGGGCATATCGAAACACAACGCATCGGCTTTGACTCTCAACTGGAAATCATCTCTTCCGGCACCGACAACAGTCACGGCGGTGGTGATGATGTGTTGGCAACCGAGCTGGCCGACGCCATGCTGTATGGCCGGACACCCGCGGTCGGAATCAATGAAGGCCTGATCAGCGCCGCCACCTGTTTTGGAATTGACGAGGCCGCCGATACCCGTAACGTTGTAGTGATGCAGCCTTATTGGGAGAAGATTGGAAAGCTTTGAATATGGCAATGGTGCCGATTTGGCGATAACAAAATAGGGATTCAATAAAATGACTGAATCATCTAAAGTACAGAACAAATCTCGCCGGAAGGCGGAACCTTCTCGCTGCCCGTCCTTGACGGACCGTTGCTGTTGGCTGATAGTGCGATGCTGGAACGTGAGGGATTTATAGAACTATTAATAGAAAAGTAAGGAACCAACATGACGCAATCACATTCTGCGGTATCGCCTCCAGAAGCATACGGCCCTGTGCCGTCGCCGCGCCAGTTGAACTGGCACAAGCGCGAGTTCTACGGCTTTCTCCATTTCACCACCAATACGTTCACGGACAAGGAATGGGGATATGGCGATGAGTCGCCCGTCATTTTCGCCCCGACTGCGTTCGATGCGGACCAGATCGTACAAACGGCGGCACAAGCCGGGATGACGGGATTGATCCTGACCTGCAAGCATCATGACGGGTTTTGTCTGTGGCCTTCAAAATACACCGGGCATTCGGTGAAGAACAGCCCCTGGCGCGCCGGTAAGGGCGATGTGGTGCGCGAGATATCAGAAGCATGCAGAAACCATGGGATTGGTTTCGGCGTCTATCTGTCGCCATGGGACCGCAATCATGCGGACTATGGCGCTCCCGGCTACATTGAATATTATCGCAATCAGTTGCATGAACTGACGACCGAATACGGTGAACTGTTTGAGGTATGGTTCGACGGCGCCAACGGCGGGGATGGCTACTACGGTGGCGCCAACGAGGTGCGCAGCATTGATCGGCAGTCCTATTACGACTGGGAGAACACACAAGAAATCGTGCGCCGGAATCAACCGGATGCGGTTATGTTCAGCGATGCCGGACCGGATGTCCGTTGGGTCGGCAATGAAAAAGGTATCGCCGGGGATCCTTGCTGGTCAACTATTAACGTGAACCTGCTCTATCCCGGCATTGATGAGGCATCGTTCAAGACCCGGCTCAATGACGACATGGTCGACGCCTGGGGCTCACCGACCGCATTATTGAACGCCGGCGACCGGCAGGGGGACACATGGCTCCCGGCGGAATGCGATGTGTCCATTCGTCCCGGCTGGTTCTATCATTCCTCTCAGGACGATCGGGTGCGCTCAGCGGAAAATCTCATCGATCTCTATTTCAAATCGGTCGGACGCAGCGCGTCTTTTCTGCTCAACCTGCCTCCTGACCGCCGCGGTCTGATTCACGAAAACGATGTGCAGAGCCTGCAAAGCTTCCGGTCGCGCCTCGATCAAATCTTTGCGCGTGACCTGGCGCAGGGCGCACAGGCCTCTGCCGGTAACATCCGGGGCGGCAGTCCGCGTTTTGCGGCTTCAAATGTACTCGACGGAAACCCGGACACCTATTGGGCAACCGATGATGATGTGAAAACACCCGAACTGATTCTGACGTTTCCGCAGTCGATACAATTCAATGTGATAAGCCTGCGGGAATTTCTTCCGTTGGGGCAACGCGTTGACCGGTTTGCGATTGATTACGATGAGGGCGGTGCCTGGCGGGAGTGGTGTTGCGAAAGCGCGATCGGTCCCCATCGACTGATACGCGGTCAGGCCTGCAAGACAGAACGGATACGGTTACGGATTGTTTCCGCCCCCGTCTGCCCGGCCATTTCCGAGCTGGGCATTTACTATGATTCGAAAGGCATTTCTGAATGAATTTTGACTGAAGGGGAGATTTCGGTAAAACACGCCGCCCGCAGCGGGGCGGCCTACAAAAATCTAGGTTTTCTGCTGTAGGCCGGGCCTCTGCGCCCGGCGAATCTGCCATTTTGCAGAACTCTAGGGGGAAAGAAAAAAAGAGAAATCTTTTGCCTTTACTGTCAATCAAATCGAACAGCACTTTTTAGCTTTTCAAGATGAATCGAAAACGGGCATCATCGCCACACCATGCGGGGAAGTTTGTTCCCCATGTATTGTTGTAGAGATTGAAATGAACCCCGTCGTTTATCTCTGGCAGGCGGTTGTCAACGTTAAGCAGTGAGGGTTTGCCGACGGCAACCAGGGGCGCATCCAGTGAGCGGATCGAAAAGCCCCGGCCCCGGATTTCGCTGGCGGCATGCAGGGAGCGTGCGCCGAAATCGACCACATTCCACGGGGAGATTTCCTCTCCCAGCTTGACCAGGTGGAGCGTTTCGGTTGTCTGATCTTCGGGGAACAGATCCAGCCAGATTGCTTCCGGAATGCGGCAGGGCTGTTTATCACGCCAGATGATCTGCCAATTCTCTCCGTCAATTTCGACAATAAAATGCCGTGGACAACCGAAGTCTGTTATTGCCTCTTCAGGGAAGGAAAAAGCCATTCGCACTCCATTGGAGATCGGTTCTGTAGCCTGTAGAACCGCCTCCCATTCACGACCCTGTGTAAGCACTTTCTCAAGCCCGGGTTTTGTGAAGTCGGCGATTGCCCAGCCGGCTGTGCGGGAAAGGTCAGGATTGTATTGCCGGACAAAGCGCTCATAGTCCGCACTGCCGAAGACCTGATAGTGCAGCTTCGCCCGCAGTGCAGACCATGCCTGCGGCACTTCAGCCCTGCGGCCGGTCTGGATGTGAATTTCCGGTGCGGTGTATGGCGCGGCGTTGATATAATCACGTTGCTCCTGCCAGGAAGTCTCCCATGGCGCAAATTTTCCGGCAGCGCGCAGTTTCAAGAAAGCTTGTGTCTCATAGGTCGACCACACCTGCGGCATGGACTGCATGGATTTGATGTCGCGGCCCCAGGTATGTTCTGCTACCAGCAGCAGATTTTTGCTGTAGTTCTGCCGGCGGCATTGCTCCAGAAACGCGGCGGTTTTGCACGGATCACTACCGACACCATGAATCCATGTGTCACCGATTTCAGCGGTCACCACCGGCAGGGAGTCTTTTACTTCACGGATTGCCGCGGCAAAAGCATCCAGCGTGGACGCCTGCACGTTGGCGCCCGGATATTTGAGTTGGATTCGATCGATGGCAGCGGTGATTTCCTCCGCCGTTGGCGGCCCCTGATTGTCGCCGGAATGAAGAAACTCAAGCGCCAGACCGGTTTCCTTATGAACAAAGCTTCCTCCGTATCCGGTTTGATCCAGCATAACCATAACGCGACTGCCGTCGGTGTGTTCCCAAATGAACAAATCGGGAACATCCGGAGGATGTGAGGCCGGATTAACGCCAAGATGGAGAAACTCGATTCCGGCTTCGGCGAGAAGGGGCACGATGGCACGGGTGTGCCCGGGCACATCGGTCATTTTTGCGGCAATGGTTTTGCGTCCGAACCGACGGTCAAGTTCTTGTGAAATAGACAATCCGAACCGGAAGAGTCCGGCATCCATCAGTTCGGAATGCGTAGTGAACGGAAGCGCGTGCCATGCAATATCCCCATGCGTGATCGCATTTTCCATCAGGCGCTGCTCACGGGGGTCAGCCTTTTCGAGGTATTCGTGAATCAGCCATGCGCCGGTTGTCCAGATAAAACGGTGTTTCCCGTTTTCGTCGCGCAACCGGTGAGCAAGTTCAATCGCCCGCGGAATGAACCCGGTACGGTAACGTTCAAACACAGCGGCCGCGCTATCGGTAAAGCCAATATCAAGGTGAGTTTTTACGATTAGGTGAACGTGTTTCACATCATTTTCCTATTTATGTTTGAGACGGCATTTCTTTTGTCTCGGAGAAAGGCCGTCGTTGAAGTTTATCCGATAAAGTGTGTGCGATGAAGTGTTAGTCATTTGTTGCCGCCTTGGATAATCCTGTCAACAAGCGAGCGACTTAACGGCGCTGTAACGTAAAATACGCTCGTCACGGGTTACCAAGGTAAGATTTTTACGGATGGCCGCGGCAACTATGGCCCGGTCAAAAGGATCTTTGTGAAACGCGCCGGGCAATTGGGTGGAAAATACTACAAGTGTCGGTGAAAGCTGCAATAATTCCAGATGCGGATACAGCAGACTGCGTCTGACCCAATCCTCCACAGGCAGGTCAAGTTGCAGTTTGTTCGCCTGAACTTTGACAGCTATTTCCCAAATTGAAGCGAGTGATACAAACAAAGGATTTGACTCTTTGATACGTTTACGCGCTGCATGCGTCATGTTGCCGGGGGACGACATCAACCACAGAAAAGCACAGGTGTCCAGCAGCAGCATTAAAGATCCTCCCAAATGTCTTCCGTGGACAGAATATCTTTAATGTCAAAATGCGCGGTTCCATGCAGATCTTTCCATGGTTCTTCGGATGGATCGCATGCCGGAGATATCCTGGCGATAATTTTACCGCGTTTGGTAAGCATAATGTCCTCCGGCACATCACTGATTCTCTCGAGAATTCCAAGGCAATGGGTTTTGAATTGCGTCACATTCATCGTTGTCATAAAAAGCACCCCATAAACTCATTTCATTTTTTGTAAAAGTACCATGAATTTATGGTCATGTCAAACGTCTTCTTTGAACAGTACGTCAAAATTGATGAATAGCTGAGACTAACCTGAATTATTCACGACAAGAGAAATTAACCACGAATGGCAATGATTTCACGGATAAAAGATAAGAAAGAAGGCTCCTCCGCAGAATCTGTGGGTGCGGAATGGCATCGGTTGCGGCGAGAATGGCTGTAAGGGACAAGAAAAAGGCCAGTACCCCCGCAAGATACGGGCAATGCAATTCGGTAACGGGATTGTTTGAGCCGCAGAAATCGGCTAAGTGGTCGGTTACCCTTAACCGATCAGCTTTCACCGAATCGTCGGTTCCGGTGTGCACAAGAGGTCAGATCCACCCACAGATTCTGCGGAAGACCCATAAAATAAGCTTTTCCACGCGTGTCTTTTGGTGTAGTTATTAGCGTTTTACAGGAGATAAACTATGTCAAAAGATGAAAAAGATAATTTACTGGGATCGATACCGGAAGTGCAGGGGCTGCTTCAGTTCATGGAGAGCCGCGGAGTAGAGATAACTACTGTACTGGTCTTGGTGCTGCTGGTGCTGGGCGGTTCGGTTGGTTATCGCAACTGGTCGCGGCGGCGGCTCGAAGACGCATCACTACGTTATGCCGGTGCGCAATCCGTGCAGGATCTTGATGATTTGGCGGCTGAGTATCCGAAGCTGCCGCTCTCCGCGGCAGCGTTGCTGCGTTCCGCCAAATGGCACTATGAGCAGGGCGGTTATGAACCGGCCATGCGGCGCTATGAGGATTTTTTGCAGCGTTTTCCTGAACATCCATTTACGCCGGCGGCGTCGCTCGGTTTGCTGCAATGTCAGGAAGCGATTGGAATGGTTGATGCGGCGCTGGCGGGCTATGAACGCTTTATCGAGAACAATCCCGCTCATTTTCTTTTACCGCAGGCGCAATTGTCTCTGGCGCGCGTGTTTGAGCGGACCGGCCGGCAGCAGGAAGCGATTGACATTTATGAAACAATGGCCGCCAGCTACGCCGGGACCGGTTGGGAGGACTTTGCCATAGAGAAAATCGAGTTATTTGAACTACAGGCTAATCAGCCGGTGGCGGCTGCCGCGCGTCCGGTTATCGGCGTACCTGAAATGCAAATGCCGCGAATGCCGGAGATCACACCGGTCCAGCCGGCTTCCGATGTGCCGATGGAACCGTTGATAAGTCTGGATGCTGAGCAGTTGCGGCGGTTGCAGGAGGAGGCGCTCAAAGCAGAGCAGACGGTGGAACAGCCGCCGGCTATTCTGCCGGTTGAGGATGAGCTTCCGGCGGTTGATGTGGTTACAGAGGAAGTAGAAGCAGAATCAGCGGATGCTCCGGATGATGATGCCGACGCTGATGATGACGGACAGCCGCGCCGGCGCGGTATGTTCCGCAGAAAATCAGAGTAGAACAATGAGCGCCACTGCGGCCTTTTGCGGACTGGATGAGTTGACTGCTGTGCGTCGTGAAGACGCCTTACGCAGACGGAGAGAAATTCCCGACACAGAACTTGCTGAACAGGCCCGCGCGCGGGTTCATCACAGTCTGCCGCAATTACTGAAGTCCGGCGCGGGTGGTGCGGCGGTTATTGCCGAGATGAAGCAGGCCAGTCCTTCTGCCGGTATATTGCGAAGCGGTTATGATCCTGCCGAAATTGCGCGTGACTATCAGGCGTGCGGTGCCTCAGCGATATCGGTGCTGACCGAACCGCACTATTTCAAGGGTGCCGCCGAACATTTACAGCAGGCGCGTTCTGCCTGTTCGCTGCCGATTTTGCGCAAGGATTTTACCAGTGTGCCATACCAGGTCTTTGAGGCGGCGGCCTGGGGGGCGGATATGGTGTTGCTGATTATGGCGGTGCTTGATGATGCACAAGCACGGGAGTTGGCGCAATGCGCCGCGGAGCTCGGACTGGATGTACTGGCGGAGAGTCATGACGAAGATGAACTTGAGCGTGCGTTGAAGCTTGAGAATGCCCTGATCGGTGTAAACAGCCGTAATCTGCGGACGTTGAAAACCGATCTGGCGACCGCTTACCGTCTGGGGCGGCTGATTCCGGCTGACCGTCTGGCGGTGGCCGAGAGCGGCATCCGCACCGCGGAGGATATTGCCGGATTGCGCGACGTTGGTTACGGGGCTTTTTTGATCGGCGAAAGCCTGCTGCGCGGGGATTCTCCCGGGGAGGCCTTGCTTCGGTTGACAGCTTGAAACTGTACGGTCATAAATTGTATAAGAATATTGGAAAGTGTGTGAGTGTGTGAGTGTGTGAGTGTGTGGGCGAAAAAAAACTTTGTCGCGAGCTTTGTCGCGAGCTTTGTCGGGTCTGGCCTGGCGGCGAGCAGACTGCAGACTGAGGGTGTGAGGGTGTGGGTATGTGAGTGAGTGATGGTTTTGGATGAGCATAGTAAAAAAAATTGTGTATCTCATGCAGTCAGGTTTGAGCAGATGAGACCGAATATGAACTCCCAATCTCCCATACCCACGCACTCCCAAACTCCCACACCCACACACAAACACAGGGGAGAACAACCAATTAGCTCCACTTACTTGATGAAACGACGATTAGCCCCAAGACAGGGCGCAATTCTTGACATAACGTTCGAAACCGAAAGGACAATAAAATGAAAATACGAAAAATCACCGATGATGTATCATGGCTGGGCGCGATTGATTGGAACCGGCGGGTGTTTGATGCGCTGATTCCGCTGCCGGACGGCACGAGCTACAATGCCTATCTGGTGCGCGGTAAGGAAAAGACTGCGCTATTGGATACCGCTGACCCGGAAAAGAGCAATGTGTTGATGTACCAGTTGGGGTCTGTTGATAATATTGATTATATAATTGCCCATCATGCAGAGCAGGATCATTCCGGCAGCATTCCGCTGGTGCTCGAAAAATATCCCCAGGCACAGGTTCTCTGTTCTCCCAAATGCAAGGGAATGCTGCAGGATCACCTGCACGTTTCTCCGGATAAAATTACGACAGTGGAAGATGGTGAAACGCTCGATCTGGGCGGCAAAACGCTGGAGTTTGCGCATACGCCGTGGGTGCATTGGCCGGAAACCATGTGCACTTACCTCAGAGAGGAAAAGATCCTGTTCTCGTGCGATTTCTTTGGTTCGCATGTTGCTACCACGGATCTGTATGTGCGCGACAAGGCCTTGGTTTATGAGGCTGCCAAGCGTTACTATGCGGAGATTATGATGCCGTTCCGGCCGGTGATCCGCAAGAATCTGGCACGGGTTGGCCGGTTTGATATCAAGTACATCGCTCCGAGTCACGGTCCGGTCTATGACGATCCGGCGTTTATTATTGATGCCTACAATGACTGGGTTTCG
The DNA here is from genome assembly GCA_003565095.1 of PVC group bacterium. GTDB lineage: Bacteria > Verrucomicrobiota > Kiritimatiellia > UBA8416 > PXDI01 > PXDI01. The sequence goes on from PXDI01000216.1 coordinate 9,646, forward strand.
GAAACGGTCAAAAACGAGGTGGTACTGCCGTATATCTCGATGCACGGCAGCACCCAGGCGATGGTTGATTATCTTGTGGCGGCGCTGGCGGAACGCGGAGTCAAGGTGCATCTGTTTGATCTTAATGTCACTGATATCGGCAAACTGGCGATTGCGCTGGTGGATGCCGCCACGATTGTTGTCGGGACACCGACCGTGCACCTCGGTCCGCATCCGGGAGTTTTCTATGCCGCACATCTGGCCAATGCGCTGCGCCCCAAGCTGCGTTATGCATCGGTGATCGGTTCCTACGGCTGGAGCAGCAAAGCGATCGAGAAAATCAGCGAGCTGATTCCCAACCTCAAGGTTGAAATTATTGATCCGGTGATGTGTCAGGGCCATCCGCGGGAAGAAACCTTTGCCGCGCTGGATCAGCTCGCCGACACAATTGCGCAGAAACACGCAGAGCTGTAGGCTCCATCTCAAATAGATGAACGGCAATCACAAAACCAGAAGCTGTGCGGAGTTGCACGTTATTCCTGTGCTGTCTGATAATTACTGTTATGTGTGCCATTTCGATGAATCCGCGCTGGTGGTTGATCCGGCGGCAGCCGCGCCGGTAATCCAGTTACTGGAAGAGCATGCTTTAAAGCTGGAATTGATGCTTATAACGCATGGGCATGCGGATCATACCGGCGGCTGCCGTGAGCTGGAGCGCAAGTATGGTGTTTCCGCCGCCGCTGTGAGTGACGGTATGCGGATTGCATTTGCCGGCAGTGAAGTGCTGGTGATGCACACGCCGGGGCATACGGCGGATCATAGTTGTTTTTTTCTGAGCCCGGCAGTGGGTGCGCCGCTGTTGTTTGGCGGTGATGTGCTGTTCGGCGGCGGATGCGGGCGGGTTAATGGTGGCGCGTATGAGGCAATGTGGTCTTCATTGCTGCGGTTGCGGGCGCTGCCGCCGGAGACGCGGGTGTGTTTCGGTCACGAATACACGCTCGATAATCTGGAATTCGCCTTGAGTGTTGAGCCGGAAAATCAACTTGTGCGAACCAGGCTGGAACACGAAACGGCGCGTCTGGCGGACAGCGGAGTGACCGCGCCTTCAATTCTGCGCGAGGAACTGTTGACCAACCCTTTTCTGCGTGCGGATGATCCGGTCTTGCAGGCGGCGGTCGGCATGAACGGTGCGGCTCCGCTGGAGGTGTTCACCTTCCTGCGTCGTCGCAAGAATACCTGGGGGTAATCACCGTAATTTATTTATCCGCGCAACCCCGCCCTTGCGTAGCGGCAGTTGGCGTGACTGCCCGGTCCATGGGCAGCGGAATTTAAACACCCCGGTGCGTGTTGCTTTGACCGTTAGCACGGTTAGCTTGCCGTTGCGTCTGGCGGCACTCACCAGAAAACCGCCTGCGGTCAGCATGTTATTGAAAGAGACATCAGTCCAGGTTGCCGGCGCCCCGCCGAAGATGACGGTTTCGCCGCGCACGGTGTGCAGCAGCATTTCCTGAATTGCCGCGGTGCAGGCCATGCCGGCATCCATTTGCATCTTTATCATGGCGGCTGTATTGCGGCTGCCGGCACCGGTCAGGCTGAAGCCGGGGAAATGCACATCATGCAAAGTGCCGTGCCCTTCGTTGGTAAAAACTTTCTGCCAGAGTTCCAGCCACAGCTCCGCTGCGGCGGCATTGCCGAGGCGTGTGTGGAGCATAGACGCCCAGGGAATGCACCAGCCGGACCATAGCCCGGGACCGCGCATAATCCATTCGCGGAAACTTCTCTCGATTAAGGCGTTGTTGGCCTCATCCCCGGCATCGATGATATCAAACGGAGTGATGCCGGCCAGATGTGAATGATGGCGGTGGCTGAATTCCAGTGCCGTACCCTCCCATAAGGAGATTTTGCCGTCTTCGATACAGGCTTTAGGGAGCTTGCGCTGAATATCGCGCCATATACGTTTCGGCGGCAGGTTTAATATGGTGCAGGCGTCCTGCAAATCTTCGAGCAGACGGTGGATACAGGCCAATTGAAAACTGGCATTACGTCCCCAGGCATTCATTGCGGAGCCGCGGTATTCGGGAGAAACGCTGACCGGCAGGGAGTAAGCTCCGTCGGACTGTTTTTCGAGCATTGCTTCGTAAACCCGCATGGCGCCTTTCATAAACGGGTATGCGGTTTTTTTGAGAAAAGCGCTGTCGCCGGAATAGAGATAATAGCGGAACATCATCTGCGCCACCCAGGCGGTGCAGCCGTGATCGATGCTGCCGGTCCAGAAACCGCCCATGCAGGTGCAGCGGTCATCAACGGCATGCGGCAGCATAATGCCGTCTTTTATTCCCACAAAACATTGCGCATTACGGCGCAGTTGCGGCAGCCAGCTTTCAATCATTTTGAACAACGGCGGCAGGTGTTCCAGACAGTTGCCGTGATATGCCGGCCAGTAGCACATCTGTACATTGATATTGAAATGATAATCGCTGGACCACGGCGGCATCTGGTATTCTTCGATCCACGGGCCCTGCAATGTGGCCGGGGTACCGGTTGGATTAGTCAGCCCCGCAAATTTATACATACCGTAATGGTAGAGAAACATCAGGTTCGGGTTGGGTAGAGTAATGTTTGGTACGCCGGCCCAGTAATTCTTCCACCATGTGCGGCATGCGGCGCGGAGCGCTGCCGGTTTTTTCTCCGCGCGGCTGATTTCCCTTTCCAACGCGCGTTCAGCGGCGGGCAGACTGGCACCCATAGCGGTTGCCAGAATAAAGGAGCGTCCTTTGCGGCGGCAGCCGGCGGCAACTGCCGGATCTTCCGGCAATGGCTGCACCCAGCCAATCATGTCTGCGTCCACGATTTTTCGCGGAGCACTGAATCCGCGTTTATTTTCCAGTTCTTCCCGCAGCAGTTCCCACGCCGGCACAGTTTTGACGTCCGGCAACTGAATGCCGGTCGGCAGTTTGAACTGCCAGGTGTTGCGTTGCATATCAATAAAGGCCACGGCTTTCTTGATGCCGCTGCGGGTATTAAGAAAAACATCCAGCTCGCCGTCATGCATGCGCAAGACTGCATGCGACAGTCTAATCCCGGGTGCGAAGGCAAACTCAAAGCGGCCGAGCGGGATGACGCTGGGGCGCGCGGGGTATCCCGGCGTTGAAGGGATTTCCTCGAACAACGCACGCAGCCCCGCCTCGTCATTATTTTTCAGGCAGCGTTTGATGTTTTCATATGACTGCTGCGGAGTCCATTGCAGTCCACCGCGATGATCCCAGCAGTCGGCCCGCCCGGCAGTAACATTCAGTATCCGCCCACCGCCCCAAAGCATAATCCCCATAGTGCCGTTACCCTGCAACACTCCGGAATGGGTGTGCGGCAGCGGAAATTTCCATGTGTGACGGTCCGGCATAAGGTTTTCCTGCATGTCGCAATTTTGTGGTTAAATTCCCTATCTCGTGAATAATTCAGGCTAGATACCATATACACAGCGACCTGCCTAGAAAAATAAAAGAGTGGGGCTTGGTGCCGCGGATTAACTTAATGTCATGCGCTAATGTGTTCGATATGTGACACCATTGGGTGTTTCGGAATTTGCGGCCCCGCGGTGTGTTCTATATCGAACACTTATATTGGCGACACCCCTCGATAATGCCCAATTGCGTGTTTCTCAATAATGCTAAACGTTTACGATAAAGTACTTAAGAAGTATTCTGAGAGACTGGCACGGCTAATGCCCTATATATTGCATGAAGAAACATTTAGCGACGATAGGGAAAAACAGGGTTCACCACAAGGGGACAAGGGTCTATTTGCTTACGGTGGCGGTATTTTGGTCGATGGCATTTAGTGCTTATGCGGCATCATTCGAAGATTTGAGATATTTGCGTGTCAACAGTCCTTTCGACATCTCCCGGATTGTTAGTGAGCGGATTTCTTATCGTCCTGATCGCGGCGCGCATGACTCATGGAAGGCTCCGGAAGTTACTTGGCGAGAGCGGGGCGGTGATTGCGAGGATTTTGCTCTTTTGGTACACCATGTATCCAGAATGCATGGAATTGATAGTGAAATAGTGATAGCTGAAGGGGAGGGCCGTCGTCCGGGGCATGCTGTTGTGATGGGCATCTGGCAGAGTCGCTATTGGGTTTCGTCAAATGGCGGTTATCGTGAATTCAGTTCAAGAAAAGAGGCTATAAACTTTATTGAATCTGAGAGTGGATTACAGCGCCCGCGTGTATATGCACTCAGCCCGGACAGTCCGCTGATACCGCAAACCGCGAGCACAAGCATCGAATACTGCAATATACATGGTGATTATTATGTCGGTCCTGAGCGTTTTGTAGGAGCGGAAGGCTATGTCGACGGTATTGTTTATGTCGATACACGGCTTCCGTAATAAATAGTAACTACTCAGGTAGCCACACCATGTCGCTACTGCTAAAGCAACAGTACAGTAATCTGCCCCTCGAACGCAACCGAAAGATCTCGGATTTTCCATCAGTAAGC
>PXDI01000158.1 GCA_003565095.1 PVC group bacterium
AAAGTGGCTTGACGCGGAGCACATGCTTTAAGCATAATGTACATATGCAAAACGAATTGACAGCGATTGAGGCACGGGTGCTTGGCAGTCTGATAGAGAAAAGCATTACCAGCGCCGATTATTACCCATTGACATTGAACGCGCTGACCGCAGCCTGTAATCAGAAGTCTAACCGCAATCCGATAATGCAGCTTGAAGAGACGGATCTTCTGCAAGCGCTGGACGAACTGCGCTATAAACACAAACTCGCCGAGCAAACCACCATCACCGGCAGCCGTGTTCCTAAATACCGCCACGCATTAAAAAACCGCTTCACACTTGATCCGCAGCAAACCGCCCTGCTGTGCGAACTGCTGCTGCGCGGACCGCAAACTGTTGCCGAGCTGCGCACACGTGCCGCGCGCATGACACAAATGCCGCCCAACGAGCAGGTTGAAGCCATGCTGAACGAGATGGCCGTATACGAGACTCCGCTGGTCATCAAGCTGCCGCGCGAACCCGGCCGGCGCGAAGCACGCTATCAGCACCTGCTGTGCGGAATGCCGGATATGGAAGCACTCTCCCGTCCACCGGATGAACCTGTGCGTACATTGGTAACCGACCGCGATACGCGCATCAGCGCGCTCGAAGCAACCGTTCAACAGCAGCAGAACACCATCGAATCACTGCAAGCCGCGTTTGCCGAATTCAAAAAGCAGTTCGAGTAGTCATAACAGCCCGCAAAGTCAAACATCTGCATAACGACCAAAGCCGGACTGTCGCGCTGAACGCCTGAGGCCGGGTGGTGATGGAGCCTGTCGGCGATTCATGAGCATGAGGAGCAGCCAGTCGCAGTGTCCGGCGTCCTCGCGCCCAGCGTTCAATTGCAACAAAACTATTGAGAAAAGCGCTAGACTGAACCGTTTGGTCGCCGGCCCGTCATTTGCCGGAATCCACGACTAAGCAGCAGCACCGGATACGGCGCCAGCATCCAGGCCAGCGTGCGAAGTCCCGGCAACACCGGCTCCATCCCCGGCAAGGCACGCTGCAAGTTGGCAAACAGCAGCACCAGCGCCGCCCACACCAGCCAGAAATTGGCAAACGCATCAGACGAGCGCAACCACTGCCTGCCGGGTATACGGCGTTTGCTGAAGGGACTCCACAAGGCACACCCCAGCCCGCCGGCCTGGTCCAGCAACACATGCGAGGCATGCCCTAATCCGGCCACAAATCCCGCCGGTGCGCTCCATAGCACCCCGAAGACAAGCCCCAGAAACACCGAAAAAACCAGACTGTGTGTCCAGCCGCGATGCCACGGCAGAAAACGCGGCAGCACCGCCTTTTCCTGCTGCACAATTTCCAGCAACGGGCCGTCAAGAATGTTGACATTCAACCGCGCTTCATAATCGATGCGCAGCGGACAATTCACCGCGCGCTCCGCCGAACGCTCCGGTTCCCCCGGGGATTCCGCGCAGACGCTCACTTTAACCATCCGGCGCGGCACATCAAAAAAAACCTCATAAGGCCGCCATTTGCGCGCACCGGTGGTGATTGTATGCAATCTGACAGATAAAGTCCGGCCGCTATCCCATACGCGGTTTATCACCGCGGCCAGACCATCGGCCACTACTGCGGGATCGGGATCAAGCGGATCAGGCCGGATTTCGACATCCGCCGCCGTCAGCAGCCGCCGCACCTTGAAATCAAGCGTATCTGGCAGCAGCGCAGCAATCCCGCCCAGTAGAAACAACCCCGGCCGGCCGGCAGCGCCCGCCTGCACCACCCCGGGCACAAATGAAGCCGCCGCCAGACCGCTCACATAATGAACAATACCTTTCATGCGTCACACCGCCGCCGGCGCCAGATTAGGATCGATGTCAAGCTGCATGGCGGCCGCACCGGTGATGCCGCGCCCCGCCCCGGCCAGTCCCGCCACCATCGCCGCATTGTCCGCACAAAACTGCCGCTCCGCCAGCAACAAATCAATTCCCGCCTCATCTGCAAACTCCGCAATACGCTCATGCAGACGCGAATTCAACGAAACCCCGCCGCAAACCGCCAGCCGCCGCGGACGTTCCAGCCTGACCGCAAATTCCACCCCGCTCAACAGCGCATCAATCACCGCCTCCTGATATGATGCACACAAGTCGGAGCGCAATTTTTCGCCGCTTTCATCATCCGGCAGGGAATGCTCACGCAAATGATACATTAGCGCGGTTTTAAGCCCGCTGAAACTGAAACAGCAGCCCGGCTGCATGCCGTGGATAAGCTCACCCTCCGGCCGCAACAGACGGCCACGCGGAAAGCGTACTGCGCTGCGGTTGCCGCCGGATGCCAGACGGTCAATCAAAGGTCCGCCAGGATATCCCAGCCCCAGCAGATTTGACGCTTTGTCAAAAGCCTCGCCCGCCGCATCATCAACCGTCTGACCCAGCAGCCGGTATGCATCGGGAGCCTCCACCCTTACCAGACAGGTGTGTCCGCCGGAAACCAGCAGCGCCAGCAGTGGACAGTTTTCAGCAAAAGCCCCGGCTGCGCGGTTAAGAAATACAGAGCAGATATGTGCTTCCATATGATTGACGGCAAACAGCGGACGCTGCAGCGAAAGCGCCAGCGCCTTGGCGGCGGAAAGCCCCACCAACAGCGAACTGGCCAGCCCCGGACCGTAAGTCACCGCCACCGCATCCACCTGCCGCCAGCCGATCCCGGCCTGCTCTACCGCGGATTGCAAAACGCCCGGCAGCGCTTCAAGATGCGCCCGGCAGGCCAGCTCCGGCACCACACCGCCATAGGGCCCATGCAGACTGATCTGGCTGGCAACCACATTGGAAAGCACCCGCGTACCGTCCTGCACTACTGCCGCAGCAGTTTCATCACACGAAGTTTCAATGCCGAGAACATTCATTGCATGTTCTGGAAGATGAGCACTGCCTCCAACAGATCCAGCGCCCGCTCAAGCTGTTCGTCAAGGACGGGATGCTCCTCCGGCGGAAGATGTTCAAACAGCGCCGGATTCTCATCACGCGCACGCTGCTGCACAACTTTTATCCATTCTTCAATCGGCACCTCTACCGTTATGTCCGGTTTGATGCCCTGTTCATGGATCAGTTTACCGGACGGTGTGTAGTAATATGCGGTGGTCAAACGAATGGCGGTATTTTCCCGTTCCTGCATGCGGATAATGCTCTGTACCGAGCCTTTTCCAAAAGTAGTCTCTCCCAGCAAAACCGCCCGCTTATT
>PXDI01000047.1 GCA_003565095.1 PVC group bacterium
GAAATGCACGCACAGCTCACGTCCCTAAACGCAGAGGTCGGCAAGATGCTGCGATCAATGCATGAACATCCGGAGAAGTTCCTAACGACTAGCGCCTAGTGCCTAACTCCTGGGGGAGAAATACCAATGAGCTCCAAGTACTTGATGAAACGACGATTAGCCCCAAGACTGGGACGCAATTATTGACAGAACGTGCAGTTTACCTAAGGAGGCGCAAAATGAAATCGTACCGCAAAGAACTCTGGTTCGAAACCCGGCGGCGCCGGGAATTCATCAACATCATGCCGAAGATTGAGGAATGCCTGCAGGAAAGCGGCATCACGGAAGGGCTGTGTCTGGTGAATGCCATGCATATCACGGCGTCGGTTTTCATTAACGATAACGAGAGCGGTCTGCATCAGGATTTTGAACGCTGGCTGGAGCAGCTTGCTCCCGAAAAACCTTATGACCAGTATGCCCACAACGGCTATGAGGATAATGCCGATGCGCATCTGAAGCGTTCGGTAATGGGCCGTGAAGTGGTGGTGGCGGTCAGCGGTGGCAAACTTGATATCGGCCCGTGGGAATGCATTTTCTACGGCGAGTTTGACGGCAAACGCAAAAAGCGCGTTCTCGTCAAGATTATCGGCGAATGAACACAGCCGACTTTAATTACCATCTTCCGCCGGAGCTGATTGCTCAGCAGCCACTGGAAAAACGCAGTGACGCGCGCATGCTGGTGCTGCAGCGTTCCGATGGCAGCATCACCCACCGCAATGTACGCGAACTGCCTCAACTGCTGCGCAGCAGTGATATACTGGTAGTCAACGATACCCGCGTGATACCGGCACGCATCTTTGGTCGGCGCGCCGACACCGGCGGCCGGGTTGAAGTGCTGCTGGTGGAACAGACCGGCACAAATGAATGGGACGCTTTCTACAAGGCTTCCGCCCCTGCCCGGCAGGGACAGCAGGCACTGCTGGCGGATGAGCACATCCGTGCTGAAATCATTGCGGTGCATGGAGAGGGACGGGTCAGTTTACGTCTGGAATGCAGCGCGCCGCTGCCGGAACTGCTTGAAATATACGGCACCCCGCCGCTGCCGCCTTATATCCGGCGTGAACGGGGAGGCAAAAATACCCGGCGGGCAGATGATATTATCAAATACCAGACGGTTTATGCCTGTAACCCAGGCGCCGTGGCCGCGCCGACAGCGGGATTGCATTTCACGCCGCAACTGCTGCAGGAGCTTGAAGCGGCCGGAATCATGCGCACCGCACTTACACTGCACGTCGGTCCGGGAACGTTCAAACCGGTCAAGGCCGACCGTGTGGAAGAACACACAATGGAGGCCGAACGCTATATAGTTGCCGCCGAGGCGGCGGATGCCATTAATCGCGCGCGTGCCGACGGCGGACGCGTTGTGGCCGTCGGCAGTACAGTTGTGCGTACGTTGGAAACCGTTTATCAACGCCACGGGGCGCTGGTTGCCGACAGCGGCAAAAGCGACCTGTTCATCCATCCGCCTTATCAATTCAAAGCAGTGGATATTATGCTGACCAATTTTCACCTTCCGCAGTCAACTCTGATGATGATGATTTGTGCATTGGCAGGACGGGAAAAGGTCCTGGCGGCTTATGAAGAAGCGGTCCGGCTGCATTACCGTTTTTACAGCTATGGCGACTGCATGCTGATTTTGTGAGAGTGCTGTTTAATACTCCCCGCGCCGGTCATACGCCGGCGCGGTCCGCAGATGATGAATCTGATGCATAGCCCCCATCACACACATCGCGGCACCGGCGGCAACACAGCCATAGAAGATATAATGCAACTGCGCGTCGGGAATATCCAGCAAAGGCACCATTCCGCAATACAGGCCGACAATCAGCAGCACCCCGCCCCATAGCGCATAGCCCCAGATTATGCTGAGATCGAAAAAGGCAAACCGGGAAAGCGCCATAAACAATCCGATAAACCCGCCGCGGCCGATTCCGCGCAACCTTTTCGTGCGGGCGTTAAACATTGCAAACCGGCGGCCCAGCATCCCCCCGTAGTAGGCCAGCATTCCCCCGGTAACCACAAAGATCGCCGGTTTGAGCCATAAGGCGACGCGCGGAGCCACCAGCGTACCGGCAGACTCAGCCAGCAGCCATCCCAGACACAACCCCATAATTACCCCCGATGTTATTCCGCCGAGAATTGTGCTGAATTTGAATATGCGCCACCCATACACACATAATAAGATGCCGATGCCGGACAGCACCGCACACACCGGCAGCACAATGTTGCGGTTCCGCATCAGAAAAGGTTTACCGCTGGCCAGAGACTCCTGACCGAAAAGTCCGGCGAACAGCTTACCGAACTCCTTCAACTGATCCGCCGGCCGCGGACGCAATCTGGTGAAGATCTTGTCGTAATGGTCATTCACCCATTCATTATCAAGCTCATCAATATGGTATGTGGAAAAACCGCTGGATGTCCTGATTGTCACATTACTGCCAACCGTGCGCACAATCCTCCCGTCAATAATATCACCGGATTTCAGCAGTATGCCTTCAGACATATCCGCAAGCGATACAGCGGAGGCAATCAGTAAAATTACTGGTAATAATATAACTGTTTTAAGCATAAACAATCTCCTACAGGCGTTGAAAGTCAGAAAATACGATATGGATTGCGACTCCGCAACAATAAACGACGGGGGGGGGGAACATACAAAAGACTTGTTACAAAGGCATTTATTATGGTATTTGATTCTTTTCTAATCTTTACAGAAAGGGATGTAATGCAGATATCGGCACAGCGGTTGGTTTCGGTTATTGGCGCAGCGGCGGCGGCGGTCATGTTGTTCGCGGGTTGCGAGTCATCCAGCTCCTCCGGCAGTTCCGGTTCATCTTCGGGTGATCTTGATCTCTCTAAAGTTTCCTGGATCGGGCCCGATTTTTCAGGGGCAGTACGTGATGACCGCGCCGTATTGCATTCAATCGATATTAGTCGCGGTGGAAATATGATTTTTCTCAACTGGGATCCACTACCTTCCGACTGGCCGCGACAGGTAAACGCACCGGGGATGATGTGCCTGTTCTATAAACAGGGTGACGGCACATGGCGCGGTGGAAAATTCGAGTGGCTTGATCCCGGGCAGACAGCAAAATCACTGAAAAATATCAGCAATGGATACAACGGCTGGCGTACACCCCC
>PXDI01000126.1 GCA_003565095.1 PVC group bacterium
GATCCATCACATTACACTCCTTCCAGGGCATGCTGATCCTCCTTTTTAGATCAACATACCATAGCTGAAGTGTTACCTATGTATTGAACCTAATCCGTTACCTATGTACTGAACCTGGACAGGGTGCGCACAGTGGACAACTTATCTACCAGCCAGTCACTAAACCCAGCCATCTATCCACCAGCCTGTATCGGGTGTCCAATATTACAAGGATGTCTTCACCAGCAGGGGTTTTGGCGTGACAATCTGTCCCTGTTTTTTTCACCGTTGGAGTTTTATCCGATACCTTGCCCGATAAACATATAACCTGGGGTTGACTTGTTCACCCAGAAATAAATCCGCAGTTGCCGCATGCGTGTCGACACAGCGTTTCCCTGACAAGAACTCCTCTTTGCTTCGCATAAAGATCTGATCCTCTTTACCAAAATCAACGTGCGAATCTTTTTTCAATATATTCTGAACCTTTATCATCGTCCCGGACCAGTCAGACGGCCTGAAATATGGCAACATCTCGCGGTCTGCCTCCAGGAGCAATGCGGGTCCGCATTCAATATCGCCCTGGACTTTAGGGCGGCTCGAGCAATACACATACTCAGGCTCTTTCTCAAGCTCTTGATTGATATTGATCATAGCTTGTGTGCTCACTTCACCTGACAAGGGACATCTTTCCATCATGGAGAAAACATTGTCTCTTGATTGAATTACATATGTGGCTTGCGACCAATCAGCAGGAATTCCAGGATGAATAGTATGATTTGAGGTGAAATTTAAACCTGTCGTGATTCCGGCAAAACGTCCAAAAGCCCGCGACGGATCCACTCCATCTTTCAATCACCTGGACGATACAGAAACAGCATTACATCACTCGAAGGTGACAGCATTTGATCAAACGATTCATCGGGAGCTCGTAAGTGAACATGCCATGGCAACACATCAAGATCGAGATCTGTTTCAGAGTGGATGATTAATATATCGACGGGTTCCGGATCCGGGTCGGGCATAGGTGGCACATCCCTTATATACACGGATTCATTCTTGCAGCTCAGCAAGTGCTGATAAGCCTCTTGAATGCAGTGGTCTGTCCACTCGGCATTAACCATGATTGCCGCCTCGCAATTTGCACCCTGCGTGGCCGCCGCAGTCAAGTTATGACTACCGACCCATAACCGTGCCTGATTATCGCATCTACTGAGAAACACTTTTGAATGCATCAGACTGCTCATGGAAAGCCGTTCATGTGGAGATGCGTAGCCCAAATGAACATAGATTCTCCCGGGACATAACCGGTCGAGTTCCAACAGCGCGACAATATCTGTAGGCCAATCATTAGCGACGACTATAAAGGAATCTTTGTGCCGCAACCGTTCTGAATACTGTTTCAATATGTCGACACCGGGCCTGGTAACAAAGGCACAGGCAATGAAAACACCACCTCGGCCAAAGGTAAAAACATCATCTAACAAAGGCCTGGCCCTGTAATGCGGAAAAGAATTCACAAAATCTATTTTCATAATAGTCCCCACGTAAAAACCATACACTACATGATCCAAGAAGCTAGTCAATCAAAGCTGATTTCACCACAAAATAATTGTTTCTCTAAATAAGATAGCCGGTTTCTCTCCAAGCCGTTTCCTGCTCATGTAGTTTATACTTTTCGTTAACGATAGCTATTTATTGTCTATCAAAGACCAGTCGGGTCTGTCCTGGGTGTGCTTCTGGCAGAACAAACACGCGAATACTAACTCCTTGCCCGCATCTCTTATTCTTATTGATCAAAGTACCGCCTGCAGAAATGGTAGGCAAGTCGGTCGCTGTAATTGACGATGTTATCCTCTACAGTTGCAATCTCGCAATGTGGCGTCCCCCCGTTTGCTACGCCCCGCAGTCCACGCCCGACCATTTGCATATACAGAACCGGACTGAAAACGGGCTGCGATATCAGAATCATATCCGCTTTGGGCGCATCGAAGCCAGTTGTAAGAACCCGGCAGTTACAGATCACTCGCAGGTCGTTGTCACGAAAACGTCTTGTGAAGTGCTGCCGAGACAACCTGTCGGTTTCCGCGCTGACTGCGGCGGCGGGACAGCCAGCCAGATGCAGGCATGCAGCCAGATACTGGGCATGCGCGACTGAGTTTGCAAATAGCAGGATTGATTGGGCGTTACTGCTCAGTACCGTTTCGACAATGAGATCGTTCCTGCTTCGATCATCGCTAATACGTTCGATGACACTCTCGGGCAGTTCCCCAAACTGATCAAAATGAAGCCGTTCGCCATCCGTTAGCTGGATGGGATGCTCGTACCGCAATGCTCTATACTGACGCTGCGAGAGCACGCCCATGTTGGACAGTTTGTCATGGAGACCTGCTTGATCCGTGGGAAGCCATCTGCTGTCGAACCGTCTAGCTAACCGATGCGATTCATCTTCGTTGTACCCGCGCCAAGGGGTCGCGCTTAGGCCCAGTATGGGCGGTTCTTCTTCACGCGCCTTCTCACTCCCGACTTGCACATCCAGCCATTTCATTAAGGCTGTGTAGCTCGGGGTTATCGCGTGGTGACACTCGTCGATTATAATGATGCCCGATTGCTTTATCCATGTAAGCTCATCGCGGCCATGCCTGCTGCTTAATGTTTGAATACTAGCAATGACAACCACAGCCTCTTCATGCTCAGGAGGGACGGGGTTCCGCTGCCCTCCCCACAACCGAATAATTCGCAGATCTTCTCCCGGAGCGCCCACATTGACCCATAGCTGCCGGAAGCATTGGACAGCCTGCTCGCAGAGCTCATCGGTCTGCGCAATCCATAGCGCGGACTTCCGCCCGTCCCCACGCAAGATCAGCCGGACTACCGCCTCAGCGACGACACGCGTCTTTCCACCGCCGGTTGGTAAGCTAACCACGGCGCGGCGGCGACCATTGCCTTCCTCGATCAACGCACGGATATCATCAAGGATTCCTTGCTGGTAATCATGCAGTGGCGGCAGGTGAAGAGGACCGCTAATGTAAAGTTCAGCATCCCGGCGGCGGCTAGCTGAAGACGCGAACTCCACGGGGAAGCCGATATCACTTACAAACGCGCGCGCCGGCTCACCAGCCCAACGATCCGGCGGCATTAGTCCTTGAGCTTTGAATATCGGCTTCAGCTTGGATAGCGTGCTCGGACCGTA
>PXDI01000380.1 GCA_003565095.1 PVC group bacterium
CTATCTCATCTGATCCGATATCGCGTTCAACAATCTGCGGCTCGTCATGTTTAATAACAAAAGCCGTGCCCCTGATAACACCGGGCCACACCCCCGTGCCCTGCAAACGGTGCGGCACTGAAGCGGTCGTCTCCTGGCTGTCGCGCGACTTGTCCATAACTCTAATCCTCATCAAAACCGCTGGCAAACAGGGCTTCGAGTTCATCAAGCACCTGTTCAGCATCAGAACCGCAAGCCGTCAGCAGCAGCTCTGTTCCATGTGACGCCTCAAGCGTTAACAGACCCATCATACTTTTCGCCGAAACACGGCTGCCGTTTTTTTCGATAGAAACATCTGCATCATAACGCCCGGCCGTTTTCACAAGTAATGATGCCGGCCTGGCATGAATGCCGAGCCGGTTTACAATCTTCACTTTACGCGAATTATCCGCGCTATTCTGACTGCTACTCACTGACCACCTGCGCTCCCGTCATTAAGCTGATCAGCCTCTCGTCCAGTTCTTTCACGGCATCGTGACCGAGTCTCCTCAACTTTGCGTTAAGCTCGGCGGTTTCAACGATATTTGCCATATCGCGCCCCGCCGCCACCCGCAGCATCAGATGCGGCAATTCAACATCCAGCAGACTGGTAACCTGACGCGCCTCGCTGCCACGCAGATCATCGGAAGCGCCTGCCTTCCCTGCATCAAACAAAGTTACAACCAAATCCAACTTCTTGTCCTCACGAACCGAAGAAACACCAAAAAGACTGGGGACGTGAATTATCCCCAATCCCCGGATTTCCATATGATAACGGGTTGAAAAAACCGGCCCGCCGATTAATGAACCGGCGCTGTCACGACGCAGGGAAGTCACATCGTCGGCCACCAGCGCATGCCCGCGCTTTATCAAACCCAAAGCTGTCTCACTTTTACCAACCCCCGGAGCCCCCTTGATCAATACCCCAACCCCCTGAATCTCAACCATTGTCCCCTGAACCTTCATCCGCGGCGCCATCAGGTTTTCCATGATAATCGTCGCCGCATTGATGAAGTGCTTGGTAATCATCTGCGAACGTAAAATCGGCACATTGAATTCCTCAGCCAGTTCAACGGCCTCTGACGGCACTATCTTATGTCGGGAAAATACTACACACGGAATCTTTTGCGAAAAGAAATCCCGCAGGGCTTTATGACGATCTTCCGCATTCAGCGAATCAAGGTATGAATATTCGGAAAGTCCGATCACCTGGATACGGCGATGCGGAAAGTACTTGTAGAAGCCGGACAGGGCAAGCCCGGGGCGGTTGATGGCCGCCTCGTAAATCACATGTTTGATTCCGCCCTTTCCGGCCACAAGCTCCATATCCATCGGCCTGCCGCCCGCCTCAAGAAATGAGGCAACCTTGACCCGCTGGCGCTGTTCACTATAGGGTGACATTTTCCTACTGTCCCTTGATCTTCTCGTGCATCTTCATAGCGGGTTTGTGGTCCTGCATCTTGTCACGCAACCGCCGTAACTGTGCCTCAACTTTAGAGTAAGCCTCGTCAATTGCCGTGCGCATAACCTCAGAGTGCTCTTTGGTTCCGATGCGGATGTGATTCTTGCCCTGCACAACAAACTCGCACTCTTTGGCAAGTTTCTGCTCATCTAGAATTACATGTACATGCTCCACCCGCGGAAACTCTTCCATCAGGGCTTCCGCCCGCTCACGGGCATAGCGTTGCACTGCGTCTTTATTATCCCCATGCCGTACGGTTACTTCAACCGACATAATCATCCCTCCTGTTATTGTGTTACATCTTGAATGACGCGCCAAGATACAACTCCCGGCTCATTTTGTCATTAATAAGAAAATCGCTCGCGCCTTCGCGCATAATTTTGCCCTCAAATACCAGATATGCCCTGTCAACCACCGCCAGTGTCTCCCTGACATTATGATCAGTTATAACAATCCCGAGTCCCCGCGACTTCAAATCAGTAATAATATCCTGAATTTCCTTTACCGCCAATGGATCAACCCCGCTGAAAGGTTCATCCAGCATCAGCACATCCGGCCGTGTAACCAGTGCTCTTGTAATCTCGAGCTTCCTTCGTTCACCACCACTCAAAGTATACGCTTTTTGTTTTGCGAGTCTAGCTAAATCCAGCTCAGCCAGCAGCATTGCGGCACGCTCGCGGCGCTCTGCCGCCGGAATCGGCAATGTCTCAAGAATCGCCATAACATTCTCTTCCACAGTCAGTTTGCGAAAAACGGAAGGCTCCTGGGCCAGATATCCTACACCGATTCTGGCCCGTTTAAACATCGGCCAGTGGGTTACATCATGATCCTTGAACCAAACCCGTCCCTCGTCAGGTTTTACCAGCCCGGTCATCATATAGAACGTAGTGGTTTTTCCGGCCCCGTTCGGTCCCAGCACACCCACAATTTCACCTGCATGCACATTCAGACTGACGCCTTTGACCACTTCACGCCCGTGGTAGCGCTTTATCAGCCCCTCGGCCGCAAGCAGTGTTTGCCGTTCAGACTGTACCATCACTGCCGCCCTCCGGGACGCGGAACAGGAACCAGATCAGCCGGCATTGTCCCGCCATGGATTGTCAACCGGCCCGGCTTCACTTCCATCCGCTCGTCCCCGCGCCAGATCTTAATCAGGTCACCGGAAACACTGTCGCCGGCCCGCGTGATCACGGCATTTCCGGTCATCACAATTTCGCCTGAAAGCGTCAGATAAACCAGCCGGTCACACCGGCCCTCGCGGTCTTCACTGGTCAAATGCACATTACCGGAAGCGGTCAGTGACCGTACCTGATTTGTAGAATCAAACATTACAACCAGCCGATCACTGGTCAGGTGCAACGCAGGATCATCCACCACTACGTTGCCGGTAAAAATTGAAATTGAACGCTTATAATCAAATTCAAGCTGGTCAGAAGTAATAACCGTTTGAATCGCATCATCTTCAACCGATTCCGGAACGTTCTCCGTGGCACAGACCCCGCTGATAACCACACCTGAAACAATCAACAAACTAGAATATAGAAAAAAGATTCTTCGCATCAGAACTCCTGCTTAGTACAACTTTGACATTACTCTTGATTAAAATTTTCTCATCGGCCCCCGACCATGTCATACCTTTACCGGTAATTACGGCGCCGGGGCGTTCCATCATTACATCGCCGGCAGATTCAGCAGTCTGCCGCTCACGGTCAATAATGCAATCCTGCATTATCAGAGTGGTTTCAACAATTCCGTCCGGCTGCATTATCGTTACAGTAACGCCTTCAGCCGTAACGGGTTTGCCGGGCGGTGCCTCAGCACGCCGGGCATGAATCAAGGTACGGATTGTTCCGTCCGGATAATGCTCCATCGGAAAACGCAAACCGCTTAAGGGCAGCACAGGCGTATCGGCCTGCATCCTTTCAAGTACAGCAAACAGCAAAACGGCAGCAATAATTGCCGTGCCGCTTAACGCCGCATGCCTTGAACGGACCCCGTCCAGTATCATTATCTTTCCTTCGGCCGGTGTACTGCGGCATGAATGACTGCTAATTGCCGCCAGAACCCCGGAAAAATGCGTAAAGGGATCATATTGGCACTGTCGGAAAGCGCCTTTTGCGGGGTAATATGCGTTTCAACAAACACGCCGTCAACTCCGGTTGCAACGGCCGCGCGTGCCAACGCCGGCGCCCAGTGACCGTCCCCGCCTGAGCAGCCCGCTCCGGCCCCCGGACGCTGCACACTGTGCGTTGCATCAAATATCACCGGATACCCCCACTCGCGCATTATCAACAGATTACGCATATCAACCACCAGATTATTATATCCAAAAGAGTTGCCGCGTTCGGTCAACATCACATCCCGGTTACCGGTTGTTTCCACTTTCTTGAGCGCATATTCCATATCCGCCGCCGCCATAAACTGGCCTTTTTTAATATTTACCGGCTTACCGCTGTTTCCGGCCGCCAGCAGCAAATCAGTCTGACGGCAAAGAAAGGCAGGAATCTGAATAACATCAACCACCGCTGCGGCCTGCTCAACTTCAGCAACACTGTGGACATCCGTCAGAAGCGGCAGCCCGGTCTTTTCACGCACCTCACGCAGTATATCCAGCCCCTGCACAATACCCGGTCCACGGAAACCGCTGACCGAAGAACGGTTTGCCTTGTCATAAGAAGCCTTGAAGATTAACGGAATGTTTTCTTCAGCAGCTATGGCCGCCAGCCGCCGGGCAATACGCAGACAGATTGCGCGGCTTTCAATTACACAAGGTCCGGCAATCATTGCCAATTTACCGCCCCCGAAAACCGCTTTACCAATCCTGACTTTTCTGCATTTCATAAAACCGCACCCGCTTTCCGCAAAAGTTCTTCTGCATACGCAACATCTTCAGGTGTATCCACACCAATTCCCTCATCGGCGGTATCCAGTACCAATATCCGCCCGCCCATATCCAGTGCCCGCAACTGTTCAAGTTTTTCCGCCTGCTCCAGACGCGACGGCGGATAACTGACAAAACGCTTCAAAAAATCATGTCTGTAAGCATAAACACCGAGATGCCGCCAGTAAAGACTCAAATCAGCCGCATCCCTCCCGCGATCCCGCTCAAACGGGATCGGCGCACGGGAAAAGTACAGCGCCATTCCTGATGCCGCCCGCACCACCTTCACAACATTTTTATTGTCAACATCTTGAACCCGCGTGAGCGGAGCCGCCGCGGTTGCCATATCCCAGCTCTTATCACTGCTCATAGCGTCAACCAGCCGATCAAGCAGTTTATGGTCAATCAATGGCTCATCGCCTTGAACATTAATAACAACATCTGCCTCAAGATCTTCAACAGCCTCCGCCACCCGGTCGGTGCCGGAGGGATGGGCGGATGATGTCATAACCGCCCGTGCGGCACTGCCCGCAACCGCCGCGGCAATCCGTTCATCATCGGTGGCCACCAGTATCTCATCAATCGATCCGGCACGTTCCACAGCCGCCACGCACCACAAAATCAAAGGATGCCCGCACAAAGGCACCAGACTTTTGCCCGGGAAACGGGTTGAGCCCCAGCGTGCCGGAATTACCGCAACTGTTTTCATTGAACAAGATTCCCTATATACTCAAGTAATTCGTCCCGTGAACATTGGGCGGTACCGAGTTTGCCGACAACAACACCGGCGGCATAATTCGCCAGTGTTGCGGCATCAAGAAACGACTGCCCGGCCGCCAGAGCCAGCAGAGTCACCGCAATCACGGTGTCACCTGCCCCGGAAACATCAAAAACTTCACGCGCCCTGGTTGGAATAATGTTTGCCTGACCGTCCGTTCCATATAAATACATCCCGTGGGCACCCAATGTAATAATCACATGCCGGCAATTCAACTGTTCACACAAACACTGCGCAAGCGGAGCCAGATGTGCGCCCAAATCGTCTACTTCATCAAGCAAGCGTTCCCTGACGCCGCAGACATTACAGGCCTCCCTGTAATTCGGCGTGGCGACATGCAGACCGCTCCACACAAGTTCACTGTTATCTTTGGGGTCAAGACCGGCCGGACAGTCAAAACCGAATCCAGCTACCGAATCAATTACCGGCTGTGTCAACAAGCCCTTGCCGTAATCCTCAAAAATCAATCCGTCGGGACTGTACTTCAACGCGGCAATCGCTTTTGATATCTCCTGGTCAACACCGGACGGGACAGCGCCGCCTTCACGGTCAACACGCACAACCTGCTGATGCTCGGCAATTACACGGGTTTTAACGATAGTGCCATATTCAGCCGATCTTACAACCGCCGCAGTATTTATGCCGGCGGCCGCCAGACGCTCAAGCAGTTCATTTCCTGAAGCATCATTACCAACAAGACCGCAAACTGCCGCTTTTCCGCCAAGCGCATTAATGTTCATCGCAACATTTGCCGCGCCGCCCGGAACTGCGGTTTCCCCGGTCACTTTCAGCACCGGAACCGGAGCTTCCGGCGAGATACGCTGCACAATGCCCTTGACGTAGCGATCAAGCATCAGGTCGCCGACAATCAATATGCTGCGCTCCCGGCAGGCATCAAGCATCTGCCGTGTACGCTCAACTGAAATCATTGCTCATCTCCTTCAATATGCGGCCAGCCGCGTCCCGGACCGGCGGCAACCCTTCTTTCAAGTTCAATATAATCATTATAAGCACCGGCCAGCCACAGACAATATGGATCACCGGCTGAAAGCCCTGATGAATCACGGATAACGTATGCGCCCCACTCATATGCAAAATATTCACGGTTTAAAAGTTTTACCGGTCGCACCGCAAAACGCAATCCGTTGACTTCGGTCATAATCTCGCCGCTGTGATCCATCCAGCGGAGCGCTCCATCGGTTACTCTCAGGCTTATACGATTGCGCCATGGTTTGGTTAGCTCAGTAATATCATGAAACGATCCCGCCGGCAGAGTGCCTAACGCGCTGAATATCTGCGGTGCCCATGTCCCGCGCTCGTCCCGTAACAATACCAATTCAGGATTATGCAACACCAGCCTGCGTGCGGCGGCACCACCCAGCCCGAAACGCAGTTCCGCTACCGAAAGGGAACCTGTCTCATGAAATTCAACCCGTATATTTTCCAACACCAGATCATACGGCCACGCAATCCGGCTGTGACCGATTTCCACCGGAGCACCGAAACGCTTTTCAAGAAACCCGCAAATCAATTTGCGGCCGCCATCAAGCCGCACAACAATCGCCCCGGTTACGAGCAGCAGAATCAGAACAACCAGCCACACCTGCAACGCACGCCGCAATCCGCCACCGCGGCCTTCTCCGGTCATCCGCAACCCACTGTTTCCATCACTGCTTCCCATAATCACTACCTCCGTTCACCAAACAGTGCCGACCCGACCCGCACACAGGTTGCCCCCTCTTCTACAGCAACCTCCAAATCATGTGTCATCCCCATTGAAAGCCCTGGCAGACTGCAATTACATGCGGCTTCCGTACGATCACGCAGTTCGCGCAACGCGCGGAAATGCGGCCGCGCCGCCTCCGGATCAGGCGCAAACGGCGGAATGGTCATCAAACCGGCAACTTCAATCGAATATATTTCTGAAAGCACTTCAAGTGCCTCCGGCAAATCTGCCGGTGCCATACCATACTTTGCACTTTCCCCTGAAACATTCACCTGGAGATAAGCCTGCACGCGGCTGCCGGCAATTTCGGCGGCGCTGCCGAGTGCCTGGATTACCCGCAGGCTGTCCAGCGAATGAAAAACCGAAAAACCGCGCACGGCGGCGGCAACCTTATTGGTCTGCAAGTGGCCGATCATATGCCACTGGATATCACCTGGGCACAGCGGGATTTTCTGCACCGCTTCCTGTATGCGGCTTTCGCCGAAAATGCGCTGACCGCAATCATAAAGCGCCCGCACGGCTTCAGGGGCAACCGTTTTAGAAACCGCCAGCAACTGCACCGTCTCAGGGTCACGACCGCACCGACCGCATGCCGCGGCGATCCGCCGCTGCACCTCCATCAGTCTTGCGGCGGAGGAATCTCCGTTTACTGTAATTACTTCATTCATGCCATATGCTCCACGGGCATTCGTCCGCGTAATGCCCGGGAAAGAGTAACCGGGTCAGAGTAGCCGATGCCACTGCGCGCCGGCAATCCGAACGCCAGCCGCGAAACCTTCACCCCGCTGGAACGCAGACATTCCTCAACATATACCGCCGTTGCATCCCCCTCAACATCTGTGCTGGTGGCCAGAATCACCTCCGCAATATTCTCCGCGGCAATGCGGCTGAGCAGCTTGTCAATATGCAAGTCAGTGTGCGCTTCACCGCGGGAAGCCGAAACACGTCCCATCAAAACGTGGTAACGCCCGTTGAACGCATCCGAACGCTCCATTTGCAGCACATCCCCCGGTTCCTCAACAACACACAATATGCCGTTGGCACGCTCTTCAGCCGAACAAATCCGGCAGGGATTTGTATGGCGTGCGGTTAACGCGCCGCAGTTGGAGCAACAGCAAACCTCGCTGCGCGCGCCCTCAAGTGCCGCAACCATTTCCGGCAAAAGTCCGTCACCATCCAGCACCAGTCTTGTAGCCATACGCTCAGCACTGCGGCGGCCGATCCCCGGCAATCGTGCCAGTGCCGTCACTAAGCGATCAAATGGCTGACGAACCCGGCTCATCAAATTACCGCTGTCCAAGCAGCTCAGACAGTCCGCCCAGACCGCCATTCTTAGCCATCGCCGCACCGGCTTCCTTCTGGGTCGCTTTCAGCGCATTATTAACCGCCGCGGCAATCATTTTCTCCAATTGCTCCTGACGCGTATTTTGCAAAGCTTCCGGATCAATATGAATGCTCTTAATTGTCATGTCACCGCGGGCGACAACCCTGACATCTCCGCTGCGCGCTTCAACGGTCTGCCGCGCCAGCTCTTTTTGCATCTTCTTCATCCGGCGCTGCATTTGCGCCGCCTGCTTGATCTGTCCAAACATTCCCGCTTTTGCCATATCATTAGCTCCTTATAGTTGTAACTCTATCCGCCCGGCCGGGCGCTTTTTATTTCTGAAATACTGCCGCCGAAAACCTTCAATGCAGACTTGACAGCTTCATGCTCGAACAACTCACTGTGCGATAAACCGTTTTCATTATCCGCCGGACGCTTTATTTGCGCCGGAAACTTTTTTTTTAAATCATTTTCCGCCATAAGAGCAAACGAAACATTCAACTGCCGGCCCACACAATCAGACACAGCTTTAGTAATCGCCCGCGCCACGCGGGGTGACTCCAGTTGCTTTAGCTCTTCGGCAAATTCTTCATAAACACCGACCGTCAGTGTGTTCTTTGCAAGCTCCACCGGAACGGTATCAGCCAGCGCGGGACGTGCCTCTAAATTACGATCCCCTACCCGCTTTACAATTTCCGCCCACGCGGCGGCAACTTTAGCCAGTTCGTCCGCCGCAGACGCCACCGCAGCCGGCGGGTCTTGAACGCGTTCAGGAACGCTGGCGAAATTATCAATTTGCGGCAGTTCACGTGGCGGGGCCCCGCGTTTCACCTGCTCCGGCCTGGCGGCCGCCGGGATCGCCGCACTTGCTCCGCCTGCGGAAACAGGCAACCCGCCCTCAGCCAGCGCGCTGATCTTTGCAAGCAGATCCTCCAGCGAAACAACTGTCGCCGCCCGTGTTGCACGCAGCAAGGCAACTTCAAGCACAGTCCGCCGCGATAATGCATAACGCATTCTTTCCTCAGCCTCAGCCAGCAACCCGACAACTCTCAACACCCGCGCCGCCGATGTACTGCCGGCCTGGCGGCGCAACTCGTCAAGTTGACTGTCAAGCACATCAAGCCCGGCCGCGGCATCCCCGGCATTCAAAACGACCAGTAAGTCACGAAAATACTGCAACAACTCCAGAGAAAAACGCTGCAAATCCTTGCCGCCGGTATCCAGTTCGGCAATGGTCTGCAACACCCCCGCGGCGTCCCCGTTGAGCACGGCATCAACCAATCCCGCAATAACCGATCTTGAAACCAGACCGAAAACCGACAACACATCCGGCTCGGTGATATGCGCACCGGTAAAGGAAATCATCTGGTCAAGCGCCGACTGCGCATCCCGCATGCCGCCTTCCGCTCCGCGCGCAATGGCCAGCGCCGCATCATCATCAAGTTGCAGATTTTCGGCTGCCGCAATCTTGTGCAACCGTTCAATAATCAGATTCACCGGAATCCGCCGCAGATTAAAGCGCTGGCAACGCGAGACAATTGTCGCCAGCACCTTTTCCGGTTCTGTGGTGGCAAACATGAACACCACATGCGGCGGCGGTTCCTCCAGCGTTTTCAAGAGGGCGTTGAACGCCGCGGTTGAAAGCATATGAACTTCGTCAATGATATAGACCTTGTACTTGCCGCGCACCGGCGAATACTTGACAGTTTCACGCAAATCCCTGACATGATCTACGCCGGTATTCGAGGCGGCATCAATCTCAATAACATCCATGCAGTTACCGGCGGCAATCTCACGGCAGGCATCACACTTTCCGCAAGGCTTAACGGTCGGCCCGTCCACACAATTCAACGCCTTGGCAAAAATCCGGGCGACAGATGTCTTGCCAATACCACGCGGGCCTACAAATAAATAGGCATGCGCCACGCGTCCGGATTGCAAAGCATTCTGCAAAGTCCGCGTCACATGCTCCTGACCGACAACATCCTCAAAAAGCTGCGGGCGCCATTTACGCGCCAGAACCTCATATGCCATAATCTAAACCACCTTTCATATTTGCAGATAGTAACATAACCATAAAGAGGCGGCTGTGCAATAACAAGGATACATCAAGGCAAAAACATCATCTCAGGCATCCGCCATACGGGCGGCCAGCCTGACAGCGGCCTGCATGCTTGAACACGCAGCAACGCCCTTCCAGGCAATATCAAATGCCGTTCCGTGATCGGGGGAAGTGCGCACCAGGGGCAGGCCAAGGGTAACATTCACCCCATCATCGAAAGAGAGCATTTTGAACGGGATCAAGCCCTGGTCGTGATACATAACGACATAAGCATCCGTCTGTTCACGCTGCTCACAGCGAAACGCGGCGTCGGGCACCAGTGGCCCGGTAACATTCAATCCGCGCTCCCGTGCAGCAGCAATCGCCGATGCAATGATATGCCGCTCCTCATCTCCCAGCAGACAGCCTTCCCCGCTATGCGGATTAATTCCGCAAACGGCAATCCGCGGCTGCATAATTCCTGAATGCTGTAAAGACTCGACCGTCAAGTTGATAACCCGGTTTATGCGTTCGACAGACAGCAGACTGCTGACAGCCGCCAACGGGACATGCGCGGTAACCAGACTAACCGTAATCCGCGGCGAGGTTAGCTGCATACAGACTCCGCTGGTGCCGCATAAATGCTCCAGCATCTCGGTATGCCCGACATACGGCTCTCCCGCCATAGCCAGCGCCTCTTTACAAACCGGCGCGGTAACCAAGGCATCAGCCCGGCCCTGCTGCACAATTTTTGCCGCCGTACGGATATAAACAGCCGCAGCACGCCCGCACCCGGCCTGCACCTTTCCGGGAACAACCTGCGCAGCATCCGGTTCACGAACGTCCAGCACCGCTGCATCAACCGCAAATAAGGCCGCATCTTCCGGCGAATCCGTGACCGCTGCACAAAACGGCTTGCCGGTAACCTCAGCCACCCGCCGCAAAACATCCGCCGAACCGACAACCGCCACCCGCGGACGGCATTCGCGGAAACCTGCATCATATGAAACCGCCGCAATATCATTCAGGATATCAAGGCAGATTTCCGGCCCCACCCCCGCCGGATCTCCCATCGATACAACCACACGCGCGCCATCAACCGCCAGACTGCTATTCTTCGTAATATTCATCAGTAATCACTGCCTCTTTCAAAACCTCAACCTCAATTGCTTCAGGAAGATCTCGCCGAATCCGGATATCGCGCAAAAGAAGCCCGGCGACCAACAGTGTAATGATAACAACCACCGTCGAAACCAGCGTATGGTGACGTGACATCCAGTCAAGCAACGGATGACTGATAGCATGCAGTATGCGCCGGCGGCTTTCATCCGAAAGCCGCTGCGGCTCTTCAGGATCATGCATTGTTGAACGCAGTAAGTCCACCGTATCAGACAATTCGGCAGCCGTCGCACGGCAATCCTCGCATTTGCGTAAATGCTCACGTACCAGATCAGAACGATTCTGCCCAAGTTCGCGCAAAAAATACTCTATAAGCAGCTCGCGGATATCGTCACACTTAAGCCGGTGTGCCGCCTTTGCTTTATCATTAATCATAATGCACCAGTGTCTTTTAATATTTCAGTCAGCCGTTTCATCGCGTGATGCAGGATATTTCCGACATAACCGGTCGTAAGTCCCGTGATCTCACTGATTTCCTTATAGCTCTTGTTCTCAAAGATTTTCAGCACAACCAGTTCCCGTTCGCGCAACGGCAGCTTTTCGAGCGCATCTCTTACATTCAGGCGGGTTTCGTCTGCCGAACGGTTTGCACCGGGACGCGACGGCGCACTCATCACCGCATGCTCCTCAATATGTCTTTGATGAGCATCACTGCGTCTGGATTCTTTTTTTATGTAATCAACAGCCTGATTGTGTACAACGCGGTAAAGCCATGCCGAAAGACCGGCGGACGGCTCCAGCGTCCCTTCCCAGCGCCGATAAAGCTTGATAAAAGCCTCCTGCACAACATCTTCAGCGGCGGAAGAATTACCCAGCAGACGCGCGGCATAGCGCAGCAAAGCCGCTTCATATTCAGAAACAATGGCATTGAATTGCTCAAGCCGTTCATGTTTTGCCACATTGGCTTTTAGCTTATCTTGCATGACGGTTCTAGTTAGCTGCAGACCTTTTCGCGGGTGAAAAACGGCGACCGGAACTCATCATGATTGCGATCGGACTGAGAATATCAACATTTTCACAGACAATTTTCATTGCCGCGGCAAGCGGCACGGAAAGCAGCGCCCCGACCGGGCCCCACAGCCACCCCCAGAATACCAGTGAAAGCAGCACCACCACCGGACTCAGGTTTAGTTTGTCCCCGAGAATTTTCGGCGCAAGCACGTTCCCGATGGTCATCTGAATTGCGATCATTGCAACCGCGGTTATAATTACCGGAACATAATTAGGATAAAACTGTACAAGCGCCAGCACTATCGGCGGTATTGAAGCGATAATTGAGCCAAGCGTTGGAATGAAATTAAGAAAGAATGCAAGCATCCCCCATGTAATGGGAAAATCTACATTGATGATCCGCAAAGCGGCCCATACCATAAACCCGGTAAAAAGACTTATCAAAAACTGCAACCCCAGATACTGACCGATCTGCCGTGATATACTGCCCAGAATGTGAATGATATGATCAGCCTTCTCCGGACTGAAAGCAAACCTGACCTTATCCTCAAAATGCGGCTTGCCCAGCAGTAGAAAAACCAGAAAAATCAGCACCATCACCAGACGCATCACAAAGGTCATTGCGGTACCGGAGGCTGTCATCAGCGTGCGGCCGAGATTGTGCACCCAGTCAAACTGCTTGAATGGATTATAGTCCATTTGCCACTGACTGGATAACGTGGCAACCAGTCCGTCCAGCTTAACCGAATAATCGCTCTGATACACCTGGGCCAACCGCCCGATCCGCCCGTAAATAAAAATAAATGCCAGATAAAAAACACAAAGCAACAGGAGCAATACAAGAAATACCGAAAAATTGGGTGGAATCTTGTACTTTTTCAGAAATTGCACCACCGGACCGAAAATATATGATAGCAGCCACGCAACCACCAGCGGCAGAAAAACCGACTGCGCAACATATAAAACCCATCCGCTCGCAATCAGAGTGAGAATGCCGAGAAATATAACCAGCAACCCCGTCTGCGGGCGTTTGCCTGTATCCTGAACCGGTATAGAAAGCTTGTCACTCATATCCGAATTATTCCACCTTGCAGCGCAATTGCAAGAAGGTAATTCTAATTATGGCAGATTTTGCGCAAAGTGTGAATTGACAAAGTAATTTAGCCCCCCTGCTTGCCTAGGGGGCTCACTTAGTCCTTTGACCATTAGAAACATCTGCACTCATACGAAGAGTCCATGCCACATCCGGCAGACAGGATAAAGACATTTTTGCCGCCACACTTAGCAAAGAAGAAATCCATTACCCATTGTTAAAGGCCTGACCTCTCCGCTTTCCTTACCAGTCCTTTTCATCTGGTGACAGCGGGAGGTGCTGGCGGCGTCTTCTTTCGCGCTGGTATTCGTCTTCGCGTTCAAGAATCTGTTGCAGCAGCCGTTGGATTTCGTGTTCCGGCA
>PXDI01000040.1 GCA_003565095.1 PVC group bacterium
AGGAGTACGGTAGGAGCATTCGGACCGCAAGCCCCTTACTCTTACACTTACTCTTACACTCGGATCTCTTGACCCATGTGCGGAGAGCGCGTAATCGCCGCTGGGGAATGGGGAGAGATAAACCACGGATGGGAAAGCCGTACCGGAGGGAATCGTAATCCGTAGTCGTCGCATCAGCCGCACCTGTGTCCGTCGTTGAGAGTGAATCGGGTAAGTGTATCCGTGGGACGGGCTTCCCATCCGTGGGACCATTTTTCTCATGTATGTAGTTCTCGCAGATGCGCCCTTTATTGCCGGCAAGCGGCGCAGATGGCGGTGGCGGCAATAGCGGCGGTTTCAACCCGCATGGTATGCGGGCCAAGGTTCACCGGCATAATCCCGCTGTCAAAAATCTGTTTGTATTCTTCTGCGGTAAAATCGCCTTCAGGGCCGATCCAGATGCAGATGCTCTGCGGAGTACGGCTGCTTCTCTGTAACGTATTCCGGATCTCTTCCGCCTGCGGCACCAGTGCGGCGCATAAACGTAAATCGAGTTGGCGGGTGTCGGTGATGGTTTGCGCTAATGACGCCGGCGGCAGCAATTGCGGCAGCCACGCTCTGCCGCTTTGCGCGGCGGCGGCTTGCGCAATGCGCTGCCAGCGCACGATCCTTGATTCTTTGGCAGACTCGTTCTTCATGGCAACACTGCGTTGAATGATTAACGGCTGAATCGCATGAACGCCGAGCTCGGTACATTTTTCAATCAGCAAATCCATCCGTGCACCCTTGGGCACCGCAACGCAGATGTAAATCAGCGGCAAAAACCGGGGGACTGATTGAATTTCCCCCGTACGTTCAAGTGAGGCTTGTTTGCGTCCTGCAATCCTTAAATGTGCTGCCGCCGCGCGTCCGGCACCGTCGCAGGCGGTAACCTGATCGCCATCCCGCAGCCGCAGCACATTTATGAGATGATGGGCATCCCCTGAGTCAAGCCGGCAAACGGTTTGCTCCAATTCACCGGGGGATATAAAGCACCGGGGCATTACTCAGCTCTTTTTATTTAAAGCATCCCGCCGCTCGTAGAATTTTCCGGCCTGCTCCTGCAGGTTGGTGATGGCGGGGTAGTTTGTGTCGCTATGCAATTCATGCAGCGCTTTGAGCAGCTTCTTCTGCTCACTGTTCAGTTTCTGCGGCACATCGGCCAGCACCCTGACATGCAGGTCGCCGCGGCCGTAGCCTTCGATATTCTTAATACCCTTGCCGCGCAAGCGGAAAACCTTGCCGTTTTCGGTGCCGGGCGCCAGTTTTAATTTGGCATAGCCGTCCGGGGTGGGGGTTTGCACATCGCCGCCGAGGGCCGCCAGTTCAAACGGCACATGCACTTCAATCAGCAGATCATCGCCGTGGCGCTGGAAGAGGGGGTGGGGGCGCACATGGATGATGACATACAGGTCGCCGGACGGTCCGCCGCGTGTGCCGCCTTCGCCTTTGCCCGGTAGCCGCAGACGTGAACCGGTTTCTACCCCCGGCGGAATCCGCAAGGTAAGTTTTTTGCGTGAGCGCACCCGTCCGGTGCCGTCGCACTGTTTACACGGGGTGCGGATGATTGTTCCGTCACCGCCGCAGACCGGGCAGGTCTGGCGCACCTGAAAGAAACCGCCGCCGGCGATCACCTGTCCGTGTCCGCTGCAATGCCGGCAGGTTTCACGTGATGTGCCGGGCTTCACCCCCGAACCGCTGCAGGTATCACATTCCTGGCTGAGCGGCAGGGTGATTTCGCGTTGTGAACCGAAGATTGCTTCTTCGAGATCAATTTCAATATCAAATTTCATGTCCGGTCCGCGTTGCGGGCCGGATCTTGAACGGCGCCTGCCGCCGCCACCGAACAGTTCATCAAAGATCCCGCCGGAATTCCCGAAAATACTGCCGAGAATATCCTGCAGATCCGATGCATGGGTAAAGTCGCGCGAGAAGTCAAATCCGCCCGGGCCAAAGGTCGACTTCAGCCCTTCATGTCCATACTGGTCATATTTATGGCGCTTATCGGTATCGCTCAGGACCTCGTAGGCTTCGGAAACCTCCTTGAACATATGTTCGGCTTCTTTGTCACCTTGATTGCGGTCGGGATGATACTTCATGGCCATTTTGCGATAGGCCTTCTTAATTTCATCCGCCGATGCCTGGCGGTTGACTCCCAGCAGTTCGTAATAATCGCGTTTCTTTGCCATGCTTTACTGTCCGTTTTCTTCCTGTGAAGCGGGTTCTTCCTGCGGTTCATCCGCCGGCGGCTCTTGCGGCCCATCGGATACGACCACCTGGGCGGCGCGCAGCACCTTGTTGCGCAGGCTGTAGCCGCGCCGGGTTTGCGCAATCACGTGATGATCCGGCACTGTTTCTGATTTCAGATGCGAGATAGCCTCATGTTGGTGAGGATCAAACAGCAGTCCTTCAGCATCAATCGGCGTCAGGCCGAATTTCTTCAGAACCTGCATAAGTTGGCCCATAACAAGCTTCACGCCGTCAAGAAATGCGTCCGGCACCTGCTGCTGTCCGGCGGCGTTCATGGCCATTTCCATATGATCCAATACCGGCAGAATTTCCTCCATCAGCGCCTCGTTGGCCATCTGGAAGGTTTCTTCCTTCTCGCGGATCATGCGCTTGCGGTAGTTGTCAAAATCGGCCTGCAGGCGCAGCAGGCGGTCTTTCATTGCGTCGATCTCGGCCTGCTGATCTTCCGGCGGAGTTGCTGCTGGCTGTGTGCCGCCGGATTCGGCGGAATCTTCAGCAACTTCGACCGCAGCGGCCTCGGCGGCGGCATTCTCTGTGGTCGCCGCACTTTCCGACTGTTGCTCTTTTTTCTTCTTTTTGCTCATATGTTCCCTTTAAAACAATAATATTGGTATTATGCAATTAAGCGGCGGATAGATTATCTTCACTTGCCCCGCTAGTCAACCGTTTACAGCTATTGACTTTGGCGGACGGGTATTATATTCTTACCTCCGTTTTTATTGATGCCCCCTTCGTCTATCGGCTAGGACATCAGGTTCTCATCCTGGAAAGAGGGGTTCGACTCCCCTAGGGGGTGCCAATGAGAGCGGACTGCAGACTGCAGACTGCAGACTGCAGACTGCAGACTGCAGACTGCAGACCGCATACTACATACCCTTACCCGAATACACT
>PXDI01000370.1 GCA_003565095.1 PVC group bacterium
ACATGGGTCAAGAGATCCGAGTGTAAGAGTACGTGTAAGAGTAAGGGGCTTCCGGTCCGAATGGTCTTACCGTACTCCTACACATACTCGTACACGCAAATCTCCCTCTTCTCTTCCTCCTCCCATCCGTGGGCTCCTGTCCCCCTCTGTGGGCGGCGTATTCTGCTGAACTATAAAGCATTTGCACCTAATCGCAGATGCGCCCGATTTTTTTCATTCTTATCATTTATCTGTGCAATCAGTGCCATCCGTGTTTAAAATCTCTGCTCGTGAATTGTTCAGGTTAATTATATCCACAATATCTTTCACAATAGTTCTATTGACCTGCTGCTGCATAATGATAATATGTTCTCATTAGGCATTGGTAGGTCAATAATGAATGACAACACTTGCAGAAAATTGATGGCGGGAATTTGTCTGGCGGTATTTACCGCGGGCTTTATTGTGGTGCCTTTATTGCATCACCATATTGACGGCCAGTGTCATGATGCCCCCCCGCTAGAGCAACAGCATGGTTGTGCGCCGGCATCGGGCACCGTCGGCTGCAATCCTTTTCACGCGGCAACTTCAGATACAGATAGCCGGAACGACACCTTCCCGCCCGATCATAATCCGGAAAACTGCTCTATCTGTATTCTTTCTTTATATTCAACACAGACCGCCATACCTTGCCATGCGCCCTTGCTGCATTGCTCATTATATAGCGTTGTACCAAACGGCTCACTACAATATCACCAACTATTAACATGGCGTCTTCACGGCTGCCGTGCGCCGCCCTTGCATCCTTATCTGTTTGTTTGATCTTCCAACCGGCGGGTGCCGGAACGGATGAACTATCATCAATGTCACAAACATAAGGATACATAAATGCATTCAAAGTTATTTATCAGTTTATTGACCGCCGGCGTACTGTCGACGGGCGCCATCGTAAACGCCCAGACCGGGCCGGCTTCAGATCCGCTCGATCCCGTTCCGGCGCGTATGCGCGCCATGCAGGTTACAGAAAGAAAAGCGCCGGTTGCCACCGGCACAGAATTCAATCCGGCGATCTCCGTGATCCTTGACGCCGCCTATGTTTATCTCAGCGATGAACTGGAAGTGCCTCCGGGATTTGTAATAGGCGAACATGCACACGGCCACGATGAAGACCACGGACTTGAGGAAGGCTTCCAGTTGCGTGAGGTGGAGCTGACCTTTACCGGTACAGTTGATCCGTATTTCGATGCCATGGCAATGATCGGACTCAGTGATCACGGGGCGGAAATTGAAGAGGCGTTCATTACTTCACGCATGCTGCCTTACGGTCTGCAGGTCAAGGTCGGTAAGTTCTTCAGTGATGTCGGCTATATCAACAAACAGCACATGCATGACTGGCTGTTTTTTGACCAGCCCTGGATGCGCGAATTCATGTTCGGCGATCACGGACTGAACGAAATCGGCCTGCAGCTTTCATGGCTGCCGCCCACTGATACATATATCCGCCTCGGTGGCGAAATTCTGCAAGGCGAAAGCGAAGGCATTGCCAACTACATTGGACCGGGACAGCATGAAATCGTAACCATGCTGCCCGGCGGGGACAATACACCGCAGCGTAACCGCTGGCGCGCCGATGACGGGCTCAGCGATAAAGACGGTCCGCGCCTTTTTACCGGCTTTGCCAAGATCGCCCCGGATATCGGCATGAACCATGCCGTACAATTCGGCACATTCGGCGGCTACAGCCGTTCTTATCAGCAGGAAGAAGCCCATTCCAGCGGCCGGCTGGAAACCTGGGACGGTGATGCATGGTTCGCCGGAGCCGACTTTGTCTATAAGTATAACGGTCAGGGCGCACAGGGACATCGCAATTTCTCCCTGCAGGCTGAATATATCTACCGTGAACTTAGCCTTGACTACAAGAGCCAACAGTTTACCGGTTTTTCAACGCTGATGACCACCGATGCCAACAAGCAGCGCTGGAAGCAGGACGGTCTGTACGTGCAGGCGGTCTACGGTTTTGCCCCGCGTTGGAATGCCGGTCTGCGGGGCGACATAGTTGGCATTACCAATGACGGTTATGAAGACCGCGGAACTCCTGAGGACTTCGGAACATCATACCGCCTGACCGGGCAGGTTTCTTTTGCGCCGTCAGAGTTCTCGCGGGTACGGCTGCAAGCCTCCTATATGGAAATGGCGGAGGATGACCATGATGATGATCATGGCCACCAAGACGCGTGGATGATCGCCTTGCAGTACAATATCAGCCTCGGAGTTCACGGCGCACACGCGTTTTGAGGAGAAAAAAGCAATGAAGTATATTATCACAATGTTGACATTGATGATGACGGCCGCGACTGGCTTTGCCCAGCTCCGGGTTGTCGCAACGATTCCCAATATGGGCATGCTGGCGCGCGAAATCGGCGGATCAGAGGTTACGGTACGCGTAATGGCACCGCCCGATCGCGACGCACATTATCTGGAAGCGCGCCCGAGTATGATGGCGGCGCTGCGCCGCGCCAACATAGTAGTTGCCGTCGGCGCGGAACTGGAAATCGGCTGGCTGCCGGCCGCTATTCAAGGTGCGAACAACCGGCGTGTGCAGTCGGGGCAACCGGGCAATTTCGAGGCAGCCCGTCACGTTGAGCTGTTGTGGGACGACAAACCGGCCGATCGTGCGCTCGGTGATGTGCACCCGATGGGAAATCCGCACATCTATCTTGATCCGGAGCGCATGGCAACTGCCGGTCACGCCCTTGCTGAAAGATTGGGGCAGATGCAGCCGGACAAGGCAGATTACTTCAAGCAGAATGCCGAAGCCTTTGCCGCAAAAATAGCGCAGCATGTTCCGCGCTGGCAGGAAGGGGCGAAAGGAGCTTCAGGAGTGGTGGCATATCATTCAGATGCGGATTATCTGCTGAATATGTTGAATGTGCCGATTCTCGGGCACATCGAACCGCTGCCGGGCATTCCGCCGACCGCCGCGCATTTGCGTGATCTGGTGCGTAAATATGCCGGACAGAATGGGGTTTTATGGTCGATGAATTTTCATCCCGGCGCACCGGCTGAACATCTGGCCCGCGAGCTGGGCTGGAAAGCGGTTCAACTGCCCAGTCAGGTTCCGATGGAAGGAACGGCGGAGGATTACATCAAGATGATTGATGCATGGG
>PXDI01000136.1 GCA_003565095.1 PVC group bacterium
GTAGCGGTAATCAGGTGGCGGCTCGGGATTCGCCGCGGCAAACAGCAGTTCGACAGGCGAAAGCAGTTCGGCAAACCGTCCGCCCGACCCGGGATCCAGTTCAGGCAGCAAGGCATCCGGCAAAACCACTTTATCAGGACTGACAATGATGTTTTCAAGCGGAACTCGGCAATAATCGGCATACAGCGCCAGCGGAGCGGTCGGAAGCGTTACGCTGGAACCGTCGGGCATGTCGTAAATGTAAAAGAGCGGAAACGTGCGAATTTTGCCATCGGAGTCGGGCGGGACATTGACAATGGAAAGGCGCGCATTGCTAACAAATTCCGGCAGCAGCGGTTCGAGGGAATCGAACCGCATTGTCTGCGGCAGTCCTTCAGTGTGCAGGGCCATGGCAGGCAGAAATTGTTCTGTATAACTGATGCGGCGCATGGTGTCTTGCGGCAGGATGCCGCGCGGCCGGTCAAAAAGTTGCAGGTCGATATAGACATTATCGTAACGCGCCAGTTCGTCCGCAAAAGCCTGATCCATTCCAGGAAAGATTTTACTGACACGTTCGAAAGTCTCGCGATCGGCATCAAGTCTTTCCATCAGAAAAGATGGTGCTCTTTCGTGATCAATGAAAAGCAGATCAAACATGACCGCCTGCGGCTGAAAAACCTGCAAGCGGCTCAAAAAGCGTCCGTGAACATACCTGCGCCAAGGCCAGCGCCCGATATGGGCAAGCGAATCCTCGTCAAAGGCCGAGAGGATTACCCGGTCAGAAACCAGCGGATTGTGACGGCCGGGTGGCGGCTGGCGTAATATGAAAAAAGAATCGGCAACCACCCGCTCAAAGCTGTCAAGCCCGGCGTAATGTCTTAGTAGCGTAACAAGCAAAACGGTAAGCAAGCACTGGCCTGCCGCAAAAAGCAGCCTCGTGCGACGCTGAGGGCGCCCGGCAGTTTTTGCTGTATTTTTGCCGGCATCGCTCATTGGCAGCCACCGTTTTTACGAAAACTTTGCTTCGGGCACCATTCGCAGAAGCAAAGAACAGATTTGCTCTTTGCCGGCGCTTGAACCGATATCCGTGCATTCCTTGATAAACTGCGGCACAGGAATTCCGGCAACATCCTGAATTTTCCCGACAAAGATCTTCGGATGCGTAGTAGGTTGTGCATTTTCGGTATCAGTACTAAGTTCTTCATACATTTTCTCACCGGGGCGCAATCCTGTGTATTCGATTCTGATATCTTCTCCGGGTGTCAATCCCGATAATTCAATCATTTTTCTTGCAAGGTCAATGATTTTCATCGGTTCGCCCATATCAAGCACCATGATCTGACCATTTTCTCCCAATGTGGCTGATTTCAATACCAGGCTGACAGCTTCAGGGATAGTCATGAAATAGCGGGTCATTTCGGGACTGGTGACAGTTACCGGTCCGCCATCAGCAATCTGCTGCCGGAACAACGGTATGACCGAACCGCTGGAACCGAGAACGTTGCCAAAACGTACAGCAACATATCTGGTGCCGGAATTATTTGCGGCAAGATGCTGAATACACAATTCCGCGGCACGTTTGGCTGCTCCCATTACGGATGTCGGGTTCACCGCCTTGTCGGTGGATACCAGCAGGAATGTGGCGATGTTCTTTTCAGCGGCAAGCTTACCCAGCTCATAAGTCGTAATTGTATTGTTGCGCAGAGCTTCGACAGAATTATCCTCCATCAGCGGCACATGCTTGTAGGCGGCTGCGTGTATGATTATCTGGACGGCATGTTCATCCAGCAAGGAGCGCATGCGCTGGATGTTGCCGGCATCGGCCACAACTGCACGCCACGGCGGAATTCCGATAATGCTGCACAATTCCTGATCAAGCTTGTACATTGCCAGCTCGTTGCGCTCAACCAGAACCATATAGGCAGGACGATAATGTGCAATCTGACGTACCAGTTCACTGCCAATGGAGCCCCCTGCCCCGGTAATCATTACAACCTTCCCCTGCACGAAATCGCGCACATCTGCATCATCCAGATCAACCGGTTCACGTCCCAAAACATCTTCGATATCTACACTGCGCAAAGCTGCGATCTGACGCCGTCCCTCCATTATTTCGGAGAAGCTGGGAATGATTCTGGCGGGAATATTTGCACTCTTGCAGATTCCCGCAATTCCGGCAATCGATTCACGGGAAGCTCTGGCAATTGTTATGATTACCTCGCTGATCCTGTGTTTTTCAGCAAGCGCCGGGATGTCATTAGTTGTACCCAGTACACGTGTGCCTTGAACCGTTAAGTTTTGTTTCTGAGGATCATCATCCACAAACCCGATCACGTTCAAGCGGGCGGAGGAATTCTGGCGCAGCTCGCGCAGAGCGAGTGTTCCGGCCGCTCCGGCACCGGCCAGCAATACATTGCGGCGTTTGCCGGAAGAGTTGTCGCCGTTACCGTATGCTTCCGCGGTAACGCGACGTAAAAGCCTGATGCCGACCAGAAACGACAATCCGAACCAGAAATTCATGAAGATCACAGACAGGGGGATCCTGAACATTGAAGATGCTGCCGGCAAATACACCCTGAAGATGACCAGCGGGACAGCGGCGACAGCCATGGGGATAGTAAAAGCCGGGAGATCGTAAAGTGAAAAAGTACGCCAGCTTATGTCATGAGCGCCAACCAAACGAATCAACAACACTTGCAGCAGTACCACAAAAGCGGTCTGAAGCGGCCAGTTATGCAGCACTGATGCCGGCAGCATGAAATCAAAGCGCAGCAGATATGCGACCGTAAAGGCGGCCGCCATAACTAATACATCAAGCACTAGCTGGGTTTTTCGGGAAATAAGATTTGAGAGATGCGGGCTAGTCATGCTTCCCCTTCATAACTTCGATCAAAGCATCCTCGAATGGTCCGGTTTTTGCTGCAATCTCCATAGCATCGTGAATATTATTATCAGCAAAGAGATTCACAACCCGTGCAATATTCACCGCGAGAAGTTCTTTTTCATCCAGCATCTGCCGCTCCATCAGGTCTATAGCCTGCCCCGTCTGCACTAGACGGTCTGTTTTAACCAATAGATCATTGATTGCCCGCAAGAGCGGCTTGGCAGTATGCTGTTCCGGCGCGCGTTCCAGAACTCTTGAGGAAA
>PXDI01000062.1 GCA_003565095.1 PVC group bacterium
AGCGTACTGCCCGGCGCCGGAATGGAGGCCGTCCCGCCCCTAATGGAAAAATTCAGAGTCCGCAAGCTGCTGATGCCGTTTGTTTCCAGACCGGAAGATTTTTATTCAGCATTGGATGACAGCTTTGTAAAGGGCCGGGCGGCGGGCGGCACACGCTGGGCCATGCGCTATGGAGCCGCCTACGAGGAAGCACTGGCTTCCGCAAAGAACCATACCGCTGCCATTGATATATTCACTACCGAAACAACCGCAGAGTGGCGCAACATGGCAATCACCCGCTGGAACGAGCAAAACTCCCCACCGGGACGCGCGGTTATCAGTGCGAATCTTTGGGGGTTTCGCTGGATTATCGTCACTGACAGCCGACCGGGGGATTTCAGCGATGTTCTGAGTGAACATTGTGACGTGCTGTTTCTGGCCGACCTATCAAACCGTGACACATACCCGCGTTTGCAGCAGCAGCTTGCGCGCGTATTCAACCCGCGCGTGGTAATTCTGGCAGGTAACGCCGAATGGCAGCCGGATAGCGAAAACTCCACACCGTCCCCGGCAGTCATCAACACCGCACTCGACGGCGCAACCCGTGCAACAATCGACTCTGACGGCAGCCTGCTGCTGGAGACCTGGTCATCCGGCAGAACGGTCACACTGTTACCGCTCCCCGCAGGCAAATAATCATTCCGCCGTTGTTCTTGACTTCATCCTATCAGATACATAAAGATTAATAATGCTATGAAGACAAAGCACCTGATCTTGATTATCGTTATCCCGGTCGCCGTGGTCGTTCTGCTTTTAATTGCAATGGCGGTCAAAACCGACCGGGAGCCGGCTCATGTTCAGGTAACTGCTCAGGAAACGCCGGCACCCTCCCCGGCAGCGGCGGAAATTGCAGATGAAACAATCCCTGGCACCGCATGGCTGCTTTTAAATGCAGATTCTCCACACAGCCGCGAGAGTATCCTGACCCGGCACCTGCTCGGCCTGATGCATATCCTCGGCGCTCCGCGGCCGCGCGGCCGTATCAAGGAAGCCTCGATAGACATCAACCAGGGCGCAACACAGGATATGAAAACGCGGCTGATGTTTCATACCCACGGACCGGGTGCAGTTATTGACGCAATTGTCTTGCAAGAGGAACTTGCCAATAAATACCATCCAGCCGGCAGAATGCTCCAGTCAGCCGTAATCACTAATGCCGAAACCTTTCCCGAACGGCCTTATGCGCCGGTATTTATTCTTCCGGTGGAAATGGAACTTACAGGCAGCCTGAGTGCAATTGGTTTTACAGAACCAACACAGTTGTTCCCGGAAGGCCTACTGTTGCATGCCCGTGACGAATGGAGTGCTATCGACACGTTTATAAACAAAACAGCACAAGCAATATCAGTCAGTCTGCATGCCGCACCGCCGCACAAAATATCCCCGCTTGAAGACAGCCTGCGGATGGAATTATCATTTGCAACAACACGCTTTTCGGCTTTGGTAAGGTTGATTTATATTCTTGAGCACGAAACCGGAGCCCGGATTGAGCAGCTTATAATTAAGAATGATCTAAATGAAGACCCGGTGCTGCGCGGAACACTTATAGCCGTCTTCAATATCCGTAAGTCCGGACTGGCGGATGAAGCGGACGGAATAGATGTTATATACGGACGGATGGCGGAGCGTGCTGAAAGCCTTATTCCAATGCCGCAATGGGATCTCATTTCCGCGCTGGACGGGCCGGATGCACGGCTGGCGCTGGAGTCGATTGCGGCGATTTCCGATCCCGGCAGACCCGATTGGGCCGCTGCCGAGGATCGGCTTATGGTCAGAACAACCCGCCGCGATGAACGCGGCAGAACGGTACTTGTGACAACTATCGGAAACGCTGCCGAAAATGAAGTTCTCAGCATGATCATGGGTCACTGGTTATACCGTTGGCGGGTTCATTCAATTACAATGACCAACGGGGAATTCGCAAGAATCGACGCACAGCCGCTGCCGATCGTCCCCCCGGGCCTGCCCGAAGCAGCAGACGTTGATCACGACCATCAACCACCGCTGCCTTTCAAGTAAGCAGCAGGTTTATGATTGTTATTGCGGTATGTAGCAGGTAGATTAACCAACATGAAGAAGATATTAGCTTTTTTGATTCTGGTCTGTGTTTTGCCGGGAATTGCGCGAGAACGGAACCAGCCGACCGCCGACGAACAGTTCCGGCAGGCGCTTGAGATGCTCGAAACAGCCGACAGCGCCAGGGATATGGGAGATCTGCCGACTGCCGCCGATTTATACCGTAAGGCGCTTGACCGTTATATCGGTTTACAGCACCGTTACCCGGAGTGGCAAAGACGAGTGGTTGAGTTCCGGATTGCCTACTGTAACCAGCAGCTTGAAAGCATCATGCGTAGAATGGACTCAGGAACACTCAATCCGGCAGAACCGGTTGCCCCCGGACAGATGCTGCCGTCAGTTAATGTGCCCTCCGTTGTTCACGATAACGACCGGGCCGATTTCATCCGCCGCGCCGCGGCTTTGTTTCTGAAAGAGGATAAACCGCGCGAAGCGCGCGAAGTGCTGCTTGAGGGTTTACGCATCAGCCCTGATGACCCGATGATCCGGCTGCTGCTGGGAATTGCGCAGTGCCGCATGGGCCGCCATCAGGATGCAGTTTTTTTGATGTCAGAACTTATCGATGAAATCCCCGGTCATGCTGTCGCCAGAGTTGTCTATGCCGCGGCATTGACCGGACTGGGCAGAACAGCAGAAGCCGAGCAGCAATTGCAGAATGCCATTGAAATCTCGCCGAATCTGCCGGAAGCGCACATCAACCTTGCACAATTGCTCGTCATCAAAGAAAAACCGGACAGAACCGCCGCGGCGCAGCATTATGCCA
The DNA here is from genome assembly GCA_003565095.1 of PVC group bacterium. Taxonomy (GTDB): domain Bacteria; phylum Verrucomicrobiota; class Kiritimatiellia; order UBA8416; family PXDI01; genus PXDI01. Next base: position 2,879 of record PXDI01000062.1, read on the forward strand.
CAGCGCGCAGACTTGGTGCGGTACGTGACCGGGAATTCGAACAGCGCCTGGAACAGCTCCAGAAAAAGCCTGCGCAATGAAAAATCTAATACACCGTGACCGCAAAGGCCAGCAGGCAGATTGCGAAAACCAGCCCGGCCAGACCCCATGCACGACAGAACCCCGCATCACGAATAAAGAGTTTTACAGCCTGACGGAAACGGAACGGACTCAGTAAAAAGACAATCCCCTTTACCACCATGATGTATGCGCAGACGGTGACAACCAGACGCGCCGGCGAATGATGCCAGCGGGCCGCATCCAGCAGCGGGGCCGGAATCAGCAACAAAAGCCCGCCAAGCGCCCGCACCGGCAGAAGTTCGGACATCTGGCTTACAATCAGCAAAATCGCAACAGGAACCAGAATCAACAGCAGCGGCTTGAAACCATCAAACCGCCCCATCGGCATCTGATACAGTAACCAGCCCGCCCACAGGACAGCGACACATGTCAAGATGATCCCGACGGGACGGTTGCGGGAGAAATTATTGAGAAAACGCAGCGCCTGTTCCGGCATTGCCGCCATCAGCAGATAGAGCATCGCCAGACTTCCGCCCAATATTAAAGCAATCCCCGCTAAATCACTCATAGCTTTCCCGTCTTTTTTATTACAAACGATGCACTTGCAAAACCGATCTTGTAAATAACTTCCAACAATATGCCTTAAGACTAAACCACTTCACCATAAAGCGTCTGTGCCATAACCCGCGTAATTTTAACATTCAAAAGCATTCCGCATTCAATATTGCCCGGCGGCTCAAAAACAACAATCTGGTTGCGGCGGGTACGCCCCGACCAGCGTTCCGTGTTGCGGGGGCTGACACCTTCCACCAGCACCTCCACCTTCTTTCCTGTTTCACGTTCATTCAGCAGCATGGCACGCCGGTTCTGATCTTCGAGCAATATTCGGTTGCGCCGCATCTTCTCGTCCTGGGACACATCATCATCCATATCAGCCGCGGCTGTGCCCTCACGCGGTGAATATTTGAAGATAAATGAATTCAAAAAACCGACATGCTCCATCAACTCTCGGGTGGCATTAAAATCTTCTTCGGTTTCTCCGGGAAACCCGACAATCACATCCGTCGTGAACGCAACCTCCCCGACTGCCGCGCGCATCCGCGCAACCGCTTCAAGATAGGTTGCAACATTGTATCCGCGCCGCATCCTTTCCAGAATACGGTCGCTTCCTGACTGCACCGGTAAATGCAAATGCTCACAGACCGCAGAAAGGTCACGCATAGCATACGCCAGTTCACTTGTGCAACCGGAGGGATGCCCTGAAGTAAAGCGGATACGTTCCAGCCCATCAATTGCATCAAGGGCTTCAAGCAAACGCGGCAACGGCTCAGAATATCCGCGTGAACTGGCATAATCAGCATCCCATACCGGATTCAGCAAACCGTACCGCATCACACTCTGCCCCAGCAGGGTGATTTCACGCCCCCCCCCGGCCACCACCTTGCGTGCCTCGTTTATAATCTCGGCCGCCGACCTGCTCCATTCGCTGCCGCGCACCTGCGGAACAATACAATATGAACAACCGCGGTTGCAGCCGTAAAGAATGTTGATAAAAGCCGCGGGACTCTGACTCTGGACATGACCGTCAAGCTCATCCAGATTGTCGACCGACTCGCCGCCATCCACTGCCAGCACACCGGTTTCACCGGAACAGACTCTCGCCAGCAACTGCGGAAGCCGCCATGCACTGCGCGGCCCCACCGCAAAATCAAGCCCGGGAACACTATTGAAGATGCGTTCCTGTAAACGCTGCACCATGCAGCCCATCGCCCCGACAATTGCGCGGTGACGCCGGTCGCCCGCTGTAAGCAGTCCCAGCTTGCCAATCGCCTTGTCTTCGGCCTTGCCGCGAACGCTGCAGGTGTTTACCAGAATAATATCAGCGGCGGCCTCATCGTCAGTAAAAGCGTAACCGTTGCGCTCAAGTAAAGAACGCACCGCCTCCGTGTCGCGCACATTCATCTGGCAGCCGTATGTTTTAAAGAATACTTTCATAGGGCCGTAAATAATAGCTGATTAGTAAGCGCTGTCGATGAATTAATCAGGACTGACAAACCCGGCTTTGCTGTTACAAGCCTTTGCCTGCTGTTATTCCGCCGATGCAGCAGACTGACGACCGTTGTAGATAATGCCGCCATCAGCGGCATACTCATCCAGCACCGCGGCAGCCTCGGTACGACAGACATGCCGGCAGACGCGGATGCCCCGCCGGATGAGTTGCGCCTCCCAATCAATCGGTTTGGCACCCTCATCAAATCCGGCCGCCTCAGCATCAGCCCCGTCCGCCCCGCACACCAGCCGTTTCACACCAGACCACGGCACGGCACCGAGACACATTGCACACGGATCTGTACTGCTGAACAGCTCATAACCGCCGGGAGCCGGCCCTTGCGAAAGATCATACACCCCCAGCCCGGCACAGGCCAGCATGATGGCAACTATTTCAGCATGGGCCACCGCACAGTTTGCCGAGACCACCATATTAACCCCGCAGGCAACCGGACGGGAACCACCGCACTCGAATACCGCGGCAGCAAACGGCCCGCCAGTGCCACGGCGGATGTTATCGCGCGCAAGACCAATCACGAAGCTCATCCGCTCCTCATCCGAGCTCAGGGACAAATCACCAGAACCGGCTGTTTCTACCAGCCAGTCCGGGATTTGCAGATTAATGGCAGCATCCATGCTTTGCCGAAACCTCCCGCGGATTTCCCCCGCAGATGTCAAACCAAGCGCTTAGAACCTATTTACCACTGCCGATGGCACCCGCGGCAGCATCAATGGCCGGTTCGGTCATCTCGTTTACCGCGGCGGGCTTTTTAAGAAAGGCCGCAAGTACGGCCGCGATCAGGCAGGCGACCCCGGCCACAATAAATGCCGGACGGAACTGCCCGATATCAAACGTCTTAAGCACTATGGCTTCACCTTCAACCGCCTGGTACTGCACCGTATCGGAGATGCGCATCAGCCGCGCCGCCAGATAGGGACCGGCAAGTCCGCCGGCTCCATAGGCCGTAAACATCCACCCATAATTCACGCCAAGATGCTTCGTCCCGAAATAATCGGCGGTAATCGCCGGATACAACGCCAGATAACCGCCAAAGCATAGACCGATCAGACAAACCGCCAAAAGATACAGCGGATAGAGCCGCATAACGTCAAGCAACAGCATTGCTATACCACATATGGCGAACATGAAAATAAGCGTCTTTTCACGACCAAGGCTGTCGGAAACTTTCCCCCACAATATACGTCCAAGCGAGTTGAAAATCGCCAGAATCGATACCGCCAGCGCACCGGCGGTCATTACAGCGGTAAAATCATCCGCCGGCACAGGCGGAGTGAATACGCCGATCCGGAAAGACTGCCAGATCGGTGAAGCCTTCATAATCACTTGAAGCCCCGCTGTACATCCGGCAAAGTATGTAATCCAGAGCATCCAGAAAACCGGATTACGTAACATTTCCTTCGGGCCGAAATCAACTTTGACTCCCGCAGCAGCAGCCGCAGCCGGCGGGGTCCAGCCTTCCGGGACATAACCGGCCGGCGGATTAACCAGAAACTGTGCTCCCGCAACAACTGCGACCAGGAAAATGATCCCGAGCACCATAAAAGTATTGAAAACCCCTATCGCCGGCAGCGGAAACAGGCCGACACCGAACAAGGAATACGGGGTACCCGAAATAAGTCCGCGCGCCAGCGGGGCAAAGAAAAAAGCACCGGCGCCGAATCCGGCCACAGCCAGTCCGGTGATCAATCCGCGTTTATCAGGAAACCATTTAACACATGTGGCGATCGGGCAGACGTATGCCGCACCGATTCCCGCGCCGCCCATGATCGCAAAAGTAAAAATCAGCCACGCTAAAGCAATTCCCTGGCTTTCAAAGCCGCCGGTGAATCTGGCCAGAATAAGCCCTGCCCCAAGAATTATACCGCCGACGGTTGCCACCTTACGCGGCCCAAGCTTGTCTTGTATGCGTCCGCCGAAAATTACCGCCAGCGCAAAACTGGCCAGCACAATCTGCGCCGGTATAGTTACCTGAGTTGCCGACCAATCCGGAAAATAGGATCTCAGCGGGGTCTCAAAGACACTCCAGATATACACGGCCCCCAGACTGATTTGAATTATCAACGCACCGGCCACCACCAGCCAGCGATTCATTACCTTTTCCGTTTCACTCATTTTTCTTCCCTTTTTCCGGCGCTATCCTGTTTTCACAAAGAGCGCCCGGCACCACCAGGGTGCCGGGCGTCGTTTCTACTTACCTGCTTCCGTCTGCATTTATTTTTTGATAAGTGCGTTTTCCACCAGATGCGTTACAACCGAAGGATCGGCCAGCGTGCTGACATCACCCACACTATCAGACTCGCCTTCAGCGATCTTGCGCAAAATCCGGCGCATGATCTTGCCCGAGCGGGTTTTCGGCAGCCCCGGCGCCCACTGGATCACATCCGGTGCAGCAATCGGGCCGATCTCGTTACGGACATGCTTGACCAGTTCCTTCTTCAGCTCGTCAGTATACTCATTACCGGTCTTCAACGTAACATAGGCATAGATGCCCTGCCCCTTGATGTCATGCGGGTAACCGACAACCGCTGATTCGGAAACCGCCGGATGCGAAACCAGTGCGCTTTCAACTTCCGCAGTACCCATCCGGTGACCGGAAACATTGATCACGTCATCAACACGGCCAAGCAGCCAGTAATCACCGTCGGCATCTTTACGGCAGCCGTCACCCGTGAAGTACAGCCCTTTGTAGGTGCTGAAATAGGTCTGTACAAACCGGTCATGGTCACCATAGGTGGTACGCATGATTCCCGGCCAGGCGGATTTAATGCACAGCTTGCCGGAGGTACCGTCAGGCACTTCCTTGCCGTCGTCATCCAGAATCACCGGCTCAACACCGAAGAACGGACGCGAGGCGCTGCCGGGCTTGAGCGTATGCGCGCCGGGCAGCGGGGTTATCAGGATTCCACCGGTCTCAGTCTGCCACCAGGTGTCAACCACCGGGGTCTTGCCGTGTCCGACATGATCACGATACCAGGACCATACTTCCGGATTGATCGGCTCACCGACACTGCCCAACAGTTTCAGGCTGGACAGATCGCGTGACTGGATCGGACCTTCCCCTTCACGCATCAACGCGCGAATGGCGGTCGGGGCCGTATAGAACTGGGTAACCTTGTACTTGTCGCACACATCCCAGAAACGTCCGGCATCCGGATAGGTCGGCACGCCTTCAAACATGATCGTCTGCGCGCCGTTGGCCAGCGGTCCGTATACAATATAACTGTGACCGGTAATCCAGCCGATATCCGCCGTGCACCACCAGATGTCGCCATCATGGTAATCAAAGATATATTTGAAGGTTGTAGCGGTATAAATCATATAACCGGCGGTAGTATGCAGCACGCCCTTGGGCTTGCCGGTTGAGCCGGAAGTATACAGGATAAACAGCGGATCTTCAGCATCCATCCATTCCGGCTCGCACTCAGCAGGCTTTCCGGCAGTTACGTCATGATACCAGACATCGCGACCTTCCTGCATCGGAACATCATTTCCGGTGCGCTTCACCACGACAACTGTCTTGATGCTCGGGCATTGCGCCACGGCCTTGTCCGCATTGGTCTTCATCGGAATATCATTCTTGGCGCCGCGCAATGCTGTATCCTGCGTAATCAACAGCTTGCATTCTGAGTCCTGAATACGGTCGCGCAGTGAATCCGCACTGAACGCACCAAACACAACCGAATGGATCGCACCGATGCGGGCGCATGCCAGACATGCCACCGCCGCCTGCGGAATCATCTGCAAATAAATACAGACGCGGTCACCCTTTTCAATGCCAAGCTCTTTAAGCGCATTCGAAAAACGACAGACTTCCTCATATAACTCACGATAGGTCAGCTTGGAATCCTCGCCGGGCGCATTGCCTTCCCAGATAATCGCGGTCTGATCTCCGCGCTTCTCAAGATGACGATCAAGGCAGTTGACCGAAATGTTTGTCTTCCCGCCTTCAAACCACTTAATGCTCACCGGCGGCATGAAATCAAAGTCACGAACCTTGTTCCACTTTTCCTTCCAGACAAACTGCTCGGCGATCTCACCCCAGAACCCATCCGGATCTTTGATCGAACGATCATACATCTGTTGATACTGATCCATCGAACTCACATGCGCATTCGCGGCAAATGCCGAATCCGGTGCAATCTTCAACTTTTCACTTACCTGCCCTGCTTCGCTCATTCCTGCCTCCTTTGTTGTTTTGTGAATTTTGTTCACACCCTTAAACATGACGTAAATCACATGCTTAGCACAGTACAGCGGCAAACGCTCAGGCGCAAGCACTTTCTTGATTTATTTTGATTATTTTTGATTGATTCGCGTCAGAACTGCGAAAAGCCGGATTCAACCGACCTCAACGCACTACGCGCACCGCTATTGACCGCCCCAGCGCGCTTCCTGTTCCTGCCGCCATTTGTCAGAACAAGCCGTGCAGGCTTTGCTGATGCTGCCGCTCCAGACCGCATTGCCGCTGCTGTCATATGCCGTATAGGTGGCGCCGCCGATTTCCAGCGTGATCTTTCCGCAAGAACTGCATGTCCAGCGCGCCTTACAGGTATTACACATCATATGACTGCCGCCATCGGCAGTCACTTTCGTTGCATCTGTAGCTGAACAGAAGTCACAGCCGGGAGCGCTTGTCACCTCAGTGGTAGAAGCAGGTGCGGTCGCTGAAGCTTCCTTTACAGGTTCCGCTTGAGTCTCGGCAGCCGGTTCCGTGACGGCTTGTCCGGTCGGTGCCGGTGCGGCGACAACAGGTTGTGAACTGCGCGGCGCAGATGTTGCCGCCGGCGCCGCGCTCTTCTCCGGCACGGCTGCGGGGGGGGCTTCCGGGATACGGTCGCGTTTGCGTTCAAAGATGCTTGCGGAAGCTTTAGTTGCCGCCTCGGAACCGAGCGTGCTGCCGAAAGCTTCGGCACCGGTTTGCACTCCTGAAGCAACCGCCTCACCCAACACATTGGCCAGACTGCTTTCACGCTGCGAACGGGCCGCCGCACGGGCTGTTTCATCACGCGTCAACTGAGCTTCCGTACCGCCGGCAGACTGCACAACCGCCGCCTCGCGCAACGTCTGGTCACCGGCGCGCGCCGCCTGTTCCATCTGACTCTGCTGCTGCATTGTACTCAACCCGTCACCATGCCGATGACGGGTGGCTGCCGTGCGCGATGAACTGAATACATCCATGGCCGCGGATGTGCCGCCGGAGGAAACCGGCCCCGCTGCCGTTGTCTCTGCTTCACGCAAATTATCAAACGCATCAGCCGCACCGGATGGCTGACTCTCTCCGCCGGCTACCGCCAGCCCGCCAAAAGAACTGTTCCAGGCAAGTTCACAACCCGGCATGCTCAGGTTTTCAACCAGTATCTCGTCCACACCCTGTTCCGCGCCAACCGGACGGTATACAGTTGCCCGTCCGTCAACACTCTCAGCAGAATCTGTCCAGCCATCTGAGCCGATTAACGTAATTCTGACCGCCTGCCCCGCACAGCCCTCGACATAGTAATATTTCTGCTGCGCTACAGTGCTCCCGTCACCACCCGCTGAAGCCACCGCGGTCATCCCGCCGCCGATAATCAGACACTCGGCACATTGCTCATCGGTAAATACCGGCAAATCCGCCACTTTCGGCGGCGCATCCCCGGCCGGTTCAGGATCATCAGAAGCAATCGGCGGCGAAACCTGGTCAGGCGGTGTGGGCGGATCGCCTGCCGTGCGCTGATCCGGCACGACCGGCTTTGCTGGCTCCGTTTGATCAGGTGGCTGGGCTTTCATGTCAGTCGGCGGCACATCGGCAGCCGGTCGCCCTCCACGTACGGGACGCCTGCCCGCCGGCTTGGTTTTTTCGGGTGGCTGAGCTGCCTTGTCCGGCGTTCCTGGAGCCGGAGTCCGCGCAGCCGGAGGACGCCCCGGCCGGCGCGGCGGTGTGACCGGCGGTGCGATAACAACCCCCGGTTGACCGGCGGCGGCATCTTCCGCCGCCTGCTGGACTTCCACGCAATCTTTATGCGCCCGTAATTTAATGTAGGCAGTCGCCCCAGTCACCTGAACCACCCGCATATTCCCATCGGCATCACTCCGCCCCTGTGCATTATGCCGCCCGGTAAACGTCGGACTCGATGCCGCTACACGAATTGCCATAGTGTGAGCCTCAAGCGGACGCGTGTAGATCCACGAACCATCCGGCGCCTGCTCGCGCTTCAACCCCGGATCAACAGTAAGCGTAAAAGAAGTTTCTTTTGATTCACGCGGCGGCAGATTGTCCTGCAACAAATAGGAATGCGCATCGTAGCTGTATGTGTATCCGCCGCGCCCGCCACTGCTCACCACCGAAACCCGCACTTCATCACCCGGACAGACTTCCTGCGGTTCAACACGGATTTCAACACGCAAATCCTCTTCATGCTCACGGTTATATTGATCCAGCACCTGAAGGGACCGCGGATCTTCAGGATCCAAGCCCGCATCGACCAGACAATTGCGCGCTTCGTCGGAATTGAAATTGATAAAACTGCGCCAACAGCCCCAGCCGGATGCCATGCACGGTCCATTGCCAAGACTGCCGCAGGAATGTTTCAGCGGATCCGCCCAGCTCGGGATCTTTAAATTATACCCCTGCGCCACGCCCGGACGGGCGCCCAGCGAAGCCGCACAAAGACAGTCGAGCAATGCCTGCCGCTCATCCTCATCAAGCTGACCGATGCGGCGGAATTCCGGCGGGGCATCCTTTACCTCCGTCTCTAAGGCCTGTTCTCTTTGCTCCCGCTCAGCCTCGGCAGCCGCTTGCGCGATACGGCGGTCTTCCCGCTCCCATGCCTGCCGGAACCATTCCTGCTGATCACGCCAACGCTCTTCCTCCTGCCGCCGCAGTTCCCGTTCCCGTGCAGCAGCTTCCTGCTGCTTTTGCTGCAACTCCTGATCCCGATGATATGCCTCGTCACGCTCCCTTTGCTCGTCGGAACGCATATCATACCCGCGCCGTACAAATTGATTAAAAGTCAATCGCCCCACCGGCAGAGCGTCGCGCTCTTCTTCAGAAAGACTGTGCCAGTATTGCCGGAATTTCTCTGAGGCCTCGGTATGCGCCGTATCGTGATCCATCCTCCCCGACTGTATAATAGTGTCCCACACCTGGTCGGACGCTACCGTTTGCTGGAAATCTTTTGTCCGCCAAATAGCATTCCAGAAGCCATATGCCTCCGGTGAGTCCATTGCCCGGTCCTTTACCGCCTGCCATTCCGCAGTTACTTCGGGTGCTTCCGGCCAACTGCGATTGGCAATCATCCTTTGCATGGTAAATAACTCGCCGGTAGTTATCGCTTCCCCCCGCTCTTCTTTGCGCTTTATATAATTATAGTACTGAATTGACCGCTGGGTGGGTTGAACGCGATAGCCGGGACGGCTCTGCTCACGAGCATCAAATGGCAGACTGTGTGAACCGGGATCATCGCTTGCCTGACTGCTGTCACGCCCTGTAATAAAGTCCGGCAGCCAGTCTCCGGAAAGTGTATGCCACGCCGCTTCTCCGGTTCTTTGGACAATTCTTTGACCCAACGGCGCCTGATATGGCTTACGGGGAGAAGGTTCAGCGGCAGATAGAATCGTTGAAAAAACAAAAACTGTAACAAATGTGTTGAAAAATATTCTCACGGCTTCATTTCCCGGGCTGTTCGGTTTTCGATACAGGCTTGCCAAAGACCTCAATGTTCTCTTCATTAATCCTGCCGCCCGGCATTCGTGAAAGCATAACCGGGCCGTCCGTATGCGCCGCGGCAAGCTGGATTATCGAAACCGCCGCGAGTTCATCCCTTGCCTGAGTAATCTCTTCTTCAGTGAGTGCAAAAGACGCCGGCATCCGGAACACACCCAAAGCGCCCATGCGGAGCTTGAACCCGGGGTGCGGATCGACCCCGGTAATAAGCGCCAGATTCTCCATTTTTTCGCGTAACTTCGCAACAGCTTCCGGCCGGGGCAAGTTTCTGAGATCTTCCGCCAACGCACCTTCAGGCCCCACCCAGAATCGCCATACCAGCTTCTCGCGGGCAAGATCCCAGCGCACCGAATCAAAGACCGGCTCTGTCAGGGATGTGTTCAATAAATTAAAAGCCAGACATTCCTCCTCCAGCGCATCAAGCACAAATACCATCAAAGGCACTTCAATATTCATCAATTTTTCAAGTGCTGCAGCTTGAGAATCAGCCCGGGCGGGCTCAAGCCTGCCGGGATTCCCGAACGCCGGAACGATCAAAACAACAAGTAATAAAACCGCATAAAGCATGGCTGACCTGGCAGGAATAATCTTAGACGGAAGATTCATAACATTCGTTCTCCATTAAATATGAAACACACCTGAAATAATAGTACCAGCCATCGCCCTGTAATCAACATCAAACATTAACTGGGCGCACCTGCGAGTTGGTGCATACTTCATACTGTTTTTGTGTTGCATTAGAAGCGATATCTTTGGAAAATTATTTTGTGCATTTTTCTGTACAGCAACGACATACATGAGAAAAATGGTCCCACGGATGGGAAACCCGTCCCACGGATACACTTACCCGATTCACTTTCAACGACGGACACAGGTGCGGCTGATGCGACGACACCAGACAACAACAATCTACCCACAGATTCTTCGGAAGTCCCATCTTTGTATTGATCCGTGG
>PXDI01000238.1 GCA_003565095.1 PVC group bacterium
CCCCCCCCGCCACCACCACCTCCGCCACCAAAGGATCCGGTTGTATGGCCCCGAATCGTATTACAAGGAGTAGTGGGACGCGGCACAACCGGTTCGGTTATTATTGAAGGTGAAGTAATCGGTGTCGGCGAATCATATGACGGTGTGCGGGTTGTCAGCATCGAACACCAAGGCGCACTCATGGAATATAAAGGCGAACGCCGGATTATCCGGGTGGGAAGATAAAGCCGCCTATTCGGCGGCTTCAGCCGCCGCGGCGTCTTTAATCATTTGCGCCATGTTGCCGATTGCCCGGTCAAAATCCGATGGCAATGCCATGAAAAAGCTGCATTCACAACCGGCAACCGCCTCCACATCAGCCTTCAACTGCTTGTCATAAGGATTCATGATCACAACCAGCGGAAGCTTACCAATACTTTCAAATACGATTGCACCCCGCCGCTGACAAAACTCCAACGGCAGAATCCGGATACTTTCCAACTGCAAATCAAAAGAGTCCAGCACTATAAACGGCGTACCGCACGCTCTTGATACAAGCCCAATGATCCGTTCAAGGTTTTTGAACGCACGTGCCTCCAACACATGCAGGACAGAAACGGTGGAAGCTCCTTCAGATGAACTCATCTCGGTTAAATCCTGGACAACACCGGAATATTCATCCTGATTCAACTCATTCATCTCAAGCAAGGTCCAGGCAAAGGACAATTCGTCAGCTATGCTGAAACCGCGTGCTAATGCCTCTCTTTTCACCGGCGTGATGGTTGCTTGCGCATCAGCGGACTTGTCTGATGCGCCGGCATCATCCGCGGAAGCCCCCCCGCGGCCCGCCCCGGATGCCTGCGCGCCCGAAGTTGATTGCAAAACGTCAAGAACGTTGATCAGTTCCGCGGTTTCCATATCCGGATCGTCCCCGGCGGATTCACGGACGGCCGGCAGAATTGAAGCTGCCGCCTCGGCATCCTGTTCAGCACACACAACCCGCGCCAGCCGGAGCATATAATCACGCGCTTTGGAAAGATCCCCGATCTGCTCATAGGCATGCCACAAGGTCTCCAGCGAAGTATGGTCATCCGGCATAGCCTCCAAAATCTGCTCAAACGCCAGAATCGCACCAAACAGCTCGTCGTCGCCCTGTTGTTTTTCATTGCCTGCAGGCATATGCTACTCCCTTGCGATAAAAGATTAAACGAAACTAGCCCATTATTACACCCGGCCCGGCAGGCAGTCAATATTTCAGTGAATCAAATCCGCTGATGTTAAGATTCGGCTTATTCTGGCATTTTGTGGATGGGCGCATCTGCGTGTTGGTGCATACTTCATACTGTTCTTGTATTGCATTAGAAGTGATATCTTCGGAAAATAATCTGGTGCATTTTTCTGTACAGCAACGACATTCATGAGAAAAATGGTCCCACGGATGGGAAACCCGGCCGTGGGTTATCAAATCCCATCCCCAGCGGCGATAACGAGCTCTCCGCACATGGGTCAAGAGATCCGGGTGTAAGAGTACGTGTAAGAGTAAGGGGCTTCCGGTCCGAATGCTCCTACCGTACTCGTACACATACTCGTACACGCAAATCTCCCTCTTCTCTACGTCCTGCCGGCGACACCATAATCACCGGTCTGGCTTCTCTCCTTGTCCTTTTTTACAACGCAAGCAAACCCCGCGCAACACATAACTAATCGAATGGACACTACCGATACGGCTTACAGTCCAGAATGGCGGCTGACCGTTCAGCTTGTCATCTTGAAAATCAATAATGCTGCCGCATTGCTCGCAGACAAAATGGTGATGCGGATCCAGACATGCATCAAATCTGGCCCGGTCAAGTGCAGGGCCGATCCGGACAACCAGTCCGGCCTGCTCCAAGGTATGCAAGGTACGGTAAACTGTGTCAAAAGAGATCGTCGGAATCTTGCGCCGCACCCTTTTAAATACGGTTTCAGCATCGGGATGCGCATCCGTACCGGTCAACTCCCGGTAAATCTCGAGCCGCTGCCGGGTCGCTTTCATCCCCGCCTTGCGAAAAGCTGCGCTTATAACTTCATCCTCATCTGTCAACGGCATGGATCTCCCCAAAAAGAAAGGACCGGGAGTTCCCGGTCCTTCCCTGCAAAAAAATGCATTCACACAATTTCCATAAACCTATCACCCGGCACCCCGCAGATCGGGCACTTGTCAGGCACACCGTCAATCTCTGTATTACCGCAAACCGGGCATACATAGATTTTCCCGGCAGCAAAGTCTTTGCCGCCGGCAAGCGCATCGGCCGCTTTTGAGTACAGGCCGTGGTGAATCTCTTCAACCGCCATTGCAAACTCAAAAGACTTCAACGCCGCCTGATTACCTTCCTGCCTGGCCTCTTCAACAAAACCCGGATACATCTTCTGGAATTCATGACCTTCGCCGGCAATCGCTTCCTGAAGATTCGCCGCCGTATCACCAATTCCGCCCATCACACGCAGATGCGCATGCGCATGCACGGTTTCAGCTTCCGCCGCCGCCCGGAAAAGTTTGGCGATTCCCGGCTTACCGTCAGCATCCGCTTTCTTGGCAAATGCCAGATACTTGCGGTTAGCCTGACTCTCACCCGCAAAAGCCTCCTGCAGATTATCCATTGTCGCCATACGTTCATCCTCCTCGTTGTTTGCGTTTACGGCTGCCACGCGGCAGCCACTAAATCTTCCATAACTTGCAGCAGGAAACCTTCCTGCAATCATTCCGCATATAAATAGGAATTATTCCTATCTGGGTCAAGTGATATTTTTTGATGAAAATCAAATCGTGTTACAGTATGGACAAGAAAACCTCAGGCCTTAGCCTGCCGTTCAAGCACCCACTTATGTATCTGTGACTGCTCTTTACGCCAGGCCGCGGCCGATGCACGCACAGCCAGAAAGCGGTCAAAAAACTCCAACAGCATTCCGGTGAGCGCCTGTAATGACAGCATCCGTTCCTGGAAACGCCCGACCGGGTCAACCGCATCGCCTTTCGGTAGACGCCATCCACGGAAACGGAACGTCGCGGCATCAAAACCGCCGCGCCAGCTCTCTTCACCACGGGCGATATTCATAGTAGCACCGGCAAGTTTCTTGCCGGCGATCAGCGCCGCACGTGCTTCAG
>PXDI01000096.1 GCA_003565095.1 PVC group bacterium
AAACTGGCTGATACACATGTTTTCAGAGACGAACTTGATGAATGGGATTCTGCAATAAGCCTTGCTTTTGATCCTTTGCTGCGTGATATTATGCACAGATTTGATGATTTCTGGGCAGAATTGCCGGATGAGTGGAGTGAGGCTGCGGAGTTTTTGCCGGAGGTCTCACCGTTAAGACTGCGGGCGGTCCTTGCAAGGCTCAATACAGCAGGCAGTCTTTTTGGGGGAGCTAAGCAATGAATAATAAATATGTATGCAATTTTGCGGTAGTACGCTTTCTGCCGTATCCGGAAACGGACGAATTTGTAAATATCGGTGTTGTGATGGCATGCCCGCAAACAGGCTGTTTCGATTATATGATTGAAACGAAGCGCCGTAACCGCATTACTGATTTTTTCCCTGAGCTTGATAAAGAATTACTTATCAATGGTCGCATTGATTTTGAACGTGAGCTTGCGCGTGCCAAAGCTATGTTGAATAAGGATGCTAAGCCTGATCAACGTAAATTTGCTTTTGATGAAAAGACATTTGTGGCGGTATTTCGCGAACTGGTTAGGCCGCGGGAAAGCGTTTTCAGGTTTGGCGGAATTGGTACAGTGATGACTGACAAACCTGCAGAAAAGCTGAAAGACTTGTTTGAGTACTATGTCCGGCGTCAGTTTGCGCAACGCGAAGAATATCACGAAACAGTCATGGCCCGTCGGCTAAAGCGGGTGCTCAAGGTTGATCAGATTATTGATAAGTACCATGAAGTACGCTTGGGTAACGACTTATATCACGTTACGATGCCTTTAGTTCATGAGGACGGGAACCGACCCGTCAGCGCAATCAATCCGCTGGATTTGGATAAGCATGATTCCACAAGGATTATTGAGTATGGGGATAAATGGCAGCGTCGTATACAACGTTTGAAGGAAATGCAGTGTTTCCCCAAAAACATGCTGTTTGTTGTTCATGAACCAGCTAAGGGCAGGAAGCGCGATGCCGCTAATGAAGTTCGGAGTGAGTTGGCTGCGTTGGATGTCGAGACTCTGAACGAACATGAAAAAGACGCGGTAATCGAATTTGCCCGCGCAAGCTAAGCATTTTTCGCTGCAATCAAACGGTTGAGTAGTAGCATGCGCCGGAATGCGGACAGGTTTCCGCCGGATTTTTCTTTTGTGCTTACGCGCCAGGAAGTTACAAACTTGAAGTCGCAAATTGCGACCTCAAGTTTGCACGGAGGACGGCGCTCTTTGCCACGGGTCTTTACCGAACACGGTGCCCTGATGGCCGCAAACGTGCTCAATAGTAAACGGGCTGTAGAGATGAGCGTTAAATGAATTGATATATCAATCCCGGCACCCGGAAGCAGAAAGCAGAAAGAAACAGGCAATAATGTGGTTGACACTCCACCACACTATGTGGTATGAATAGAACCACAATAAACAGGGTAGGGGGTGCAACATGAGCTTTGGAAATACAGTAAAGAAGTTGAGACTGGCAAGGAATCAGACGTTGCGGCAGTTTTGTGTGCAGTTTGGCCATGATCCCAGCAACTGGAGCAAGCTTGAGCGCAACATCAATCCGCCGCCAAAGGATGAATCCACTTTAGTTCGCTGGGCAGCCGATCTCGGTCTGGAACAGGCTTCGGCAGAATGGACGGAATTCATGGACGAAGCGGCGGTTGCGCGAGGGAATATCCCCGGTGACCTGATGAATGACGAAAAACTGGTTGCCAAATTGCCCGCTTTTTTCAGAACTGTCAGAGGTGCGGAATTGGATGATGACAGACTCAACGACTTAATTGAAACGATTCGTAAGTCACATTCGCCCGATGAACATTGAATATATTCATGACGAAGAAAGATATGAAAATACAAACAGCTAGTTTCAAGAATTTCTCTCTAAAGTGCATCGGCAACGCGGCGCTATTTGATGACGCGATGACCGGTCTGCTGTGTTCGCGAAAATGTCCGGCGGATACGATATTGGAAGCGCATGAGCGTTTTAAGCAATGGGCGGCTGATCCGGGCATGACGGTTGTCAGCGGTTTTCATTCGCCGGTGGAGCAGGAATGCCTGCGCTTGCTATTGAAAGGGCAGGCGAAAATCATCGTCTGTCCGGCACGCGAAATTGAGCATTTCAGGATTCCTGCCGCATGGCGTCCGGCACTTGAGGCGGAACGAATGCTGATTATCTCAATGTTTAAGGAACGCCGTCCGTCAACGCAGACGATCAACCGCCGGAATGAGATTGTCGCCGAACTGGCCGATGAACTTTTCATTCCCTATGCTCAACCGGGTGGTCATCTGAGCTTCTTGGTCTGACAGCTTTTTGCTGCGTTTGTGTCTGCCCGTCAATCGCGCCTTTTCGCACGGCAGCAAATGAATCTGTTCTTGAGTTGCTATCACGCCGGCTTTATAAACTCGTTTAATGCGAATGCAAAAAGTTTTTTAATGGTCGACTGCCATCGACTGACTTCGACACCCATCGACTCCCGTCGAGGGAAGTCACGGAACTGAAGGTAGTCGACGCCAGTTGATGGAAGTCGACGGAAGTCGAAAAGAAAGGTCCAGGTCATGAGTCTGTTCAAAAAATCGGGCGGATACCGTAAGTTGGACAGCTTCACGCTGGCCAGTGTGATCCAGCTTGCCACCTGGCGGTTTTGCACGACGTTTCTTAGCCGCCGCAACGATCCGACCGGGCGTCAGTTCGACCAGATGACGCAGGCCGCGCGTTCGGGGCGGGTTAATATCGCCGAAGGCTCGGAGCGTGCCGGCACCTCGACTGAAACTGAGATGAAGTTGACCGATGTAGCCTTGGCGAGTCTGGCGGAATTGAAAAACGATTACGAGTTCTGGCTGTTGTCGCGCCGTAAGCTGCCTTGGAAGGTGCCTTCGCCGGAGGCCTGCGAGGTACTGGACCTGCGGCTTGATCCAAATCCGCTTGGTGAGGGCGACGGCCTGCATGAGGCTTCGGCTTATCTGCTGGCGCAATATGATAAATTTGCGCGCTGGCTTGACAGCGATGACCCTGACTTGGTTGCTAATGCACTTTTGCTTTTGATTGGACGGACATTGAATATGCTGGCACGGCAGAAGGATGCGCAGGGCAGGGCGTTTTGTCAGGAGGGCG
>PXDI01000203.1 GCA_003565095.1 PVC group bacterium
AGCGGCATCAGGGGTTTGGGCAGGGTATATGTCAGCGGCCGTAAGCGGGTACCCAGCCCGGCTGCCAGAATTATTGCATGCCGCGGTGAGCTTTGTGCCGGGTATGCCCGTTTTCTATTCATTATGTAATCACAATTCTTTCCAGCGGTGCGTTTTTCCACTGCGGCAGATGGGCCAGATGGCATAATAAAAGGGCGCAGCAGACAGCATCATATAGCGCGTCGTGCGCCTCGCGTCCCGGACATAATTTTTCCGCAGCGGTTGTCAGTTCAAGTTTGTCAGTAAGATATTCAAGCTTATATGACGGCAGACCGGGATATGCCCCGCGGGTCAGTTTGAGTGTATCAATCCATGGTCCGAAACGGTGCAAAGGAGCCTTGTCGCGCAATATGTTGCGTTCGGTCGAAACGTTATGCGCCGCCAATGTCGTGCCCTGCAGTTGCCGGCAGAGCTGCGGCAGAAACGAATTCCATTCCGGGGCAGCCTTTATTTCCGGGCGCCGGACATGAAACAAGCCGGGAGCGTGCGGATTTACCGGACGTTCGCCAACGCAGAACAGGGTCTCAAAACATGTGGCGGGAACCGGCCGCCCGCCTTGGACTGCAATCATGCCGACCTGCCATGGTTCGTTGGGCCACGCGCCGACCCGGCCGGTTGTTTCAAAATCCAGTACCAGGCAGTTTACTGATCCGATGCTAGTCATCCTTGCCGCCGTTTCCCTTTGTGTGAGTGCCGTAAACGATGCATATGATGCAAAACAGTTGCTCCCGCGTAAAGCTGTTCTTTACATCAATGCTGCGTTTTATGTTTGCCCCGGGCCGGCTTTCATGAGAATCTATAAAAAATGTCGTATAGATTGGCATCAATAAACAGAAAGGGAACACCATGGCATTCACGTTAAATATCGGAGATTCGGCACCTGATTTCTCCCTTCCCGCAACTGATGGAAAAACCTACAGTCTTGACGATTTCAAGAATGCGGATGTCCTGGTGGTGTTTTTTACCTGCAACCATTGTCCGTTTGTAACAGGCTCAGATGAGGTTACCCGCGAAACCGCCCTGAAATATGCAGAAAAAGGCGTGCGTTTTGTCGGCATTAATTCAAACAGTCCCAACACTTACCCTGAAGACTCTTTTGACCATATGGTCAAGCGCATGGATGAACAGAAGTTTCCGTGGGTTTATCTTTATGATGCAAGCCAGGATATAGCGCGCGCCTACGGCGCATTACGCACTCCGCATTTCTATGTCTTTGACGCCGACCGCAAACTTATCTACACCGGCCGCGGGGTGGATACACCGCGCGACACATCCAAAATGACGGTCAATGATCTTGACCGGGCCTTGTCTGAGCATCTTGCCGGACAGCCGGTTTCAGTTCCGGCCACCAATCCCATCGGCTGTAATGTCAAGTGGGACGGGCAGGACGCCCATTGGATGCCGCCGGAGGCATGCGACCTGGTCTGATTACAGTCCGTCAATAAACTGCAGCGCCTCCTGCACTTCAGCTTCTGTGCAGTTCTGCTCAAGCAGCTTGGGGCAGTCAAGCTGCTTAATGCGCCGATGAAACTCACGCGGCAGGTCACCGGATCCCGGAACCAGATGCATGTCGGTGTAGAGTGCCTCGCGGTTTTCGATACGCGAATCTGACCAATGTACGTAGCCGATTAGTTCAGGGTGTTGCAGAAACTCAAACAATGCCTTCCGCCGCGCAGCGGCGTCTTCAATGACCGCTACACTGCTGGCGGCGTGACTGCTGTCCAGCGTCAACATAGTGTTGGTGCGGTCAACATCGCGCAGAACCTGAAACCATTCTTCTGCGCAATCGCCATAGATACGCCGTTTATGCGGCTCGCGATGCACCTGGTTCTCAATGCAAAGCACGGTTCCATCGGTTGCGGCATAATCCGCCAGTTGTTGCAGGCCTGCAATCATGATTGCGTATTCTCCAACAAGCACATCATCAAGTTTCTCGAATCCGCTGGTATGCACCACCATGCGCTTGACGGAATATTTGCGGGCTTCGTCGATAGCCTGCTTCAGCTTTTGCAGCGCATGGTGACGATCATCGCGATTTATTGCACCAAGATTAATGCCGTACGAATGGGGCAGGTGGGCCCCTTTAACAAAAGGAATATATTGCTCCCAGTTGTCTTTTTGATCGTTCCAGCCGATGACCCCTTCGACACCCAGATTGTGTTGTTTCAGAAATTCAGGCGAGTGAATCGGTTTTACCAGCAGCATGTGTTTCTCCTATCGCTTGCAGCGGATCCAACTTGCCGAGGCTGCCGGGATTTTTACCTCTATTACCGATCCCCCGGAAATCGCTTTGTTCTCCAGCACATCGTACGCCTGTGCGTACGTTGTGTTGCTGCTGATTTGCGCGGTGCATGCCGGGCCGGGATTATGCAGAAAATAGTGATCGGCCGCCGCACCGCGCCGCCGCACCGTCTGTGGCAGTGAGCAGTTCCAGTCCGGTTCAGCACTGCGCGCCAAGCCGGCAATCAGCGTTTCGGCCCATGCTGTTCCCGGTCGCAGCGCCGCACGCGCCGGATCAAGCGCACACAGCAAAACTTCGCCGTCACCGATCCGGTGACGTAAAACAGCCGGCCGGCCGTCATCAAAGCGGGCGGATACTTTCGCCGCGGTTACTTCAAGATCGGCCCAAAAGCCTTCAACCGGCGCGCCCGCCCAGCCGGGTCCGCCGGTACGCCCGTCATGAATCATCTCCACCCATCCGCCAAACAGTTTATCGAGTTCCGTTCCATTGCCGTGCGGCAGCATTCTGCCGGCCGGATCGCAAAACCCGAATTGCAGATCGGCGATCACCCGTCCACCTGCATTCACATATTCCATCAGCAGCGGAAACAGGGCCGGATCAACGGCGCGGTGCCACGAAAAGAGCAAAGTGTCATAACAACCGGCCAGTCCACTGAACAGTTCCGCGGTGGTGACATATTCAAAATCAATCTGTGCGTTGGTCAATGTGCGGCCGGCACCGATCAAGGCTCGGCGGTGAAATCCGGCAACACCGCCATGCAGTTCACCCGGTATGCCGTCAGACGCATCA
>PXDI01000392.1 GCA_003565095.1 PVC group bacterium
ACCCACGCTACTGTGCCATATGCGATTTCCTGTGTCTATCCCTTTTTTGAGAAAAAATTTCTTCGCGTTTCCTCGAAAACCACGGCCACTGGCGGGTTTCCTCACTCATGCGTCAGGGCTGTCAAGCTTAATGTAGTTGCTTTTTGCTTGTCTCCGAGCAGGCGTATGTTATATGGATGTTATTTTCGATGAGCGAAGTTCTTGCACGATTTCGGCGGTGGCAAAGGATTGACGTCATCAAAGTGTGGTTCAGGGGTTTGTTTGGAGGGGCGCAACCATTTGCGTCCGCGGAAAGAAATAATAATGGACAGGAAGAACATTTTATTTATTACCAGCGACCAGCAGCACTGGTTTACGCTGGGTTATTTGAACCCTGAAGTGCATACGCCGAATCTTGACCGGCTGGTCGAACGCGGTATGACTTTTCACCGCGCGTATACCGTAAACCCGACCTGTACTCCCGCACGCGCAAGCTGGATAACCGGTTTGTACCCCAGTCAGCACGGCGCATACTCACTGGGTACCAAGCTGATGGAGGATGTTCCGGTGGTCGGGGATGTCTTTAATGATGCCGGCTACCGCACCGCGCTGATCGGTAAAGCACATTTCCAGCCGTTGGCAGCAACGGAAGAATATTCATCGCTGGAATCATATCCGCTTCTGCATGATCTCGATTTCTGGCGCAAATTCAATGGCCCGTTCTATGGTTTTGAGCATGTGGAACTGGCTCGTAACCATACCGATGAAGCACATGCCGGACAGCATTACGCATTGTGGATGGAGGCGAAGGGGCATCCCGAATGGCGTAAATATTTTCAGCCGGAACATCCGCGGGTGAAGAATGGTGAAAGCTGGGATATTCCGGAGGAAATCCACTATAATACCTGGATCGCGGAACGCACGAACGCGCTGATGGAGCAATATGCTGCTGATCATCAGAATTTCTTTTTGTGGGCGAGCTTCTTTGATCCGCATCCGCAGTATATGGTGCCGGAACCCTATGCTTCAATGTACGATCCGGCCAAAGTGACCGTGCCGGAGTTTCGCGAAGGGGAGTTTGATGACAAGCCGCCGTACTTTAATCTGTCGCAGGAGAAGAATCCGGATTTCAGTTTTCTGCAGGAACCCGGCGGCAGTCATGTGCATGGCGGCGGTTCGCATCTGTGCAGCCGCGAGCATAAGGCACGCAATATCGCCATGATGTATGGAATGATGACAATGCTGGACAAATATGTCGGCGTCATTCTTGATAAGCTGGATGAGCTTGGGCTGGCTGAGAGCACCCTGATATGCTTTACCAGTGATCACGGTGATTTCTGGGGGCAGCATGGGCTGGTGCAAAAAGCCATTCACCATTACGAAGATTTGCTGCGGGTGCCGTTGATTGTCAGCATGCCCGGCACGATCGCGGCCGGACGGCAGTCGAATTCGCTGCAATCGACCGTTGATCTGCCGCAGACTTTTCTGAGCATTGCCGGACTGCCGGTGCCGCGTTATATGACCGGGGTTGATCAGAAAGCGGTCTGGACGGGAGATACGGAAACTATTCGCGACCATGTGATTGTCGAGAACCAGCATCAGCCGACGAAGATGAACCTGCGCACACTGATTACCGAGCGCTATAAAATCACAGTCCATTATAATCAGCAATATGGGGAGCTGTATGACTTGCAGGAAGATCCAGGGGAATATGTAAATCTGTGGGATCATCCTGATAAGCAGGCACTCAAGACCGAATTACTGCTCAAGTTCATGTATGGTGAGATGGCTAAAGCCCCGCTGCCGATGCCGCGCATTTACGGTGCGTAGAATTTTTTTGGCGGCCGGTTGTGGTAGGTGCGGCGGACAGAAAGGTTTTGCCGTGAAAAAACGGTTTAAAAGGTGTTGGCCGGTCGGACTGCTGCTGGCGGCGGCATTGGAGTTCGTGCCCGGCCGATGTACAATCAAACCGGTTGCTTTTGAATATCCGCTCACATCCACCGCGGGACACACGCTTCACGCATTTGAATCAGTCAATTTTTTCCTCTCAGCCGGGTTTCATAAGCCCGGCATGCAGCGGCTCAGCCGTAACGTAGAGCTTGCTGTTCCGGCCGGTACGCAAATGCATGCCGCGGGAACTTTGATCTCCGGCATTCGCGGCACGAATGTTGTTGCAACAGTCAGTGCCCTGAAAATCAGCACCTCGCAGCCGGCGGCATTCTATTACCGCGGCATCCGTTTGGCGGATGTGTTTAAAGTGCAAACCGCCAATGTCAGTGAAGCGCCGGCGTTGCGTGCCGCAGTAAGGTTCCGGCTGTTAAGTGCGCTGGTCTCGTTGCCGCGCTACCGCAGGCCGCGTGATGTTGAGCGCAATTTCAGCTTGCCTGAACAACTGGACGCCTCGGTCTGGGCTGCAATCAAAGACGGACATGAAATTGAGCTGAACGATGGCGGCGCTCTGCAGTTACGCGGAATAAGAAACGCCGGACTGTCCCTGCGGTTGACCGGCGGTAACAGCGCGGAAGACGGGTATTTGCTGGTATTGTCTCCCGGCAGTTCGCTGCAGGTTGAAGCGTTGCAGGTCTCGGGCACAAATCCGGCATTCATGGTGGAAGCCGGCAAATTGAAACTGACCCCTTCCGGCGGCATTGCCTTGACCGATGATTTTCGCATGCAAGCCCGCAATTTTTCGATAAGCGTGGATGGCGTCTTGAAGGGGCTGCTTGCGGAAATCGGTGGAAGTCTCTTGACCGTGCAGGAAATCAATCTGGGGGCGGCGGTGCTGACTGCCGGACCGCTTGCGTCTGGAGAGGGCTGGTATCTGCGCACAGCCGAGGAGTTGCGTGCCGGTAACATTGACTGGCGCACAACCGGTGACGACGGGCTGAAAGCCTCCTTCAGCAAAGCGGTTGCAGCCCTGCGGCGTTTCAATCTTACCGTCGATCCGCACCAAGGGGTCAGCGGCAATGATATCAGCGGATATTTGAATTGTGCGCAGATGGACTTATCTCCCGACGAAAACCAGTCTTTCCGCCTTGGTCACGGGTTGACTGTCGATTTTGCGGCGCAGCGGATTGGGCTGGGCACAAATCTCTTCAGTATCACCAACGGGGAAATCCGCGCGGAGGCCAATGTGCTTGACGGTGAACTGGCGGATGTGTTGTTCCGCACCGGGGGACTCACTCTGCAAGTCGATATTGAGTCGGAGAGTCTGGAGCGTTTTACATTTGACGGCAGTCTGCGTTCAAGAGAACGGACGGTTCTTGAAATGAAAGACACGGACAGCGCAGCGGATTTGTCGGTTCTGGCGTCGGCACGCACGCTGAACTTCTCAGGTGATCAGGATTGTTTGCGGGTCGGGTTGCCGTGGTCGCGAACCCGTATGGATATCAAGCAGCTTGAGCAATTGGTAAAAGACGCATTCAATGCCGGTCGGGCGGGGATCAGGGATGAGAGCCGCCGCTATGGCCGCTTTCTGCTGGATGTCCGTCGTATTCGCCGGATAACATTCAAGGAGAATGCGGCGGAAGTCAGGGCTGACGGCCGGGTCTCGCTGCTCGGTCCGCGCATACTCGGCTGGCGCACGCGCATACGTGTCTCCTTCACGGCCGACATGCTGGCGGAATTTGAGGTGCCGGCCGGGATCTTGACCGGTGATTCGGAAATCGGGGTGAAGCTTTCACTGGAACGAATCAACTTTAAGAATTTTCCGAACGAATTTGACCAGTACATTCCGGACATTATTGAAGTGTTCCAGCGCGGGGCGCTGGTGGATACATCCACGGGAATCGGCACCGTTACCGATGAACTGCCGTTCGGGCTGATTGTAAACCGAGCCCGGCTTTATCCTTCCGGCCGTGAGATCATGCTGGATCTGGCCGTCACTCTGGAACTGGGGCAATGCGCCGCCGCCGCAGAAAGTTTGTGAGAGATGCGGGCTAAACCGACAGAACATTGGCCGGCCTGTCATTAAAAAGGCGGCAGGCCGGATTAGCATGATGTTTCTCTTCAAAATACCGCAGACTCCATTCACTGTCGAACAGGAGCACGTTTGCGCCAAGATCATCCCTGACTGCCCGTGCTCCGGATGGCAGCAACAATGAGTCTATCTCCGCATCCGGCCCGATCCAGCGGGTGATCGTCCAAGGCGCACTTTCAATCCGCGACGCCGCCCCGTATTCGCTTTCCAGGCGATATTTGACTATTTCAAACTGAAGCGGTCCCACCGCGCCGAGCAACGTTACCTTACGCACCGTATCAGGCAGCTCAAAACGCTGGATGACCCCCTCCTGCATAAGTTGATCGAGCCCTTTTTGGAAGCGCTTAAACGCGGAGGGGGTCGGATTCTCAATCGTTGCAAAACATTCCGGCGCGAAACGCGGAATCTCGTCGTAAACAATGTCCGGATCCTCGGTCAGTGTGTCGCCGATGGCAAAAGTGTCCTTGCCGACAATGCCGACCACATCCCCGGGATAGGCCACATCAACCGTTTCGCGCTCCCGTCCGAACAGCCGGGTCGCCCCGGCCAGTCGTATGGTTTTTCCTGTCCGGACGTGGAGCACGCGCATGTCGCGTTCGAACCGGCCCGAAACAACACGCACAAATGCAACGCGGTCGCGGTGCAGCGGATCCATATTGGCCTGTATCTTGAACACGAAGCCGGAAAAGGCCGGATGCTCGGGAGTGATGATATTCTGTGCCCGCGATTTCCGGGGCGAGGGCGGGGCGGAGTGGTTAAGAAATCCGTCGAGCAGCAACTGTACACCGAAATTGTTCATGGCGCTGCCGAAATACACCGGCGTAACGTTACCGGCGAGGACGGCCGCGGGGCTGAAATCAGCCCCGGCGCCATCGAGCATTTCAACCTCATCAGACACCGTGCGATAGATCTCTTCACTAAGGCGGTCCCGGATGACCGGGTCAGACAGACCGGCCGTGGCGACCGGCGCACGGTATTTGCCGCCGGGCGTCCGCTCGTAAAGGTGCGCCAGACGACTGTGCCGGTCCCAGACTCCTTTAAACTCTTTTCCGGCACCCAGCGGCCAGTTAACCGGATACGCGCCGATGCCCAGCACCCGCTCAAGTTCGTCCAGCAGCTCCAGCGGATCGCGCGCCGGCCTGTCCATCTTGTTCATGAACGTAAAAATGGGTACGCCGCGCCGGCGGCATACTTCAAAAAGCTTCAGGGTCTGGCTTTCAATGCCTTTGCCTGCATCTATTACCATCACAGCTGCATCCACCGCCGTCAGAACCCGGTACGTGTCTTCGGAAAAATCCTTGTGCCCGGGCGTGTCCAGCAGATTGATATGAAATCCCCGGTATTGGAATTGCAGGACTGTCGAGCTGATGGAGATACCGCGCTGCTTCTCCAGTTCCATCCAGTCAGAGGTTGTCGCCCGCTGATGCTTGCGGCCGGTGACCGAACCGGCCAGATTTACTGCTCCGCCGTAAAGCAGAAATTTTTCTGTAAGAGTTGTCTTGCCGGCGTCCGGATGCGACACAATCGCAAACGTCCGGCGGAGCGCTATTTCGTTATTCATTGGTAATTCCTTAAAAGTCGAGCTTGTCGCGTGTCTCCGTGCGACGTGTGTGTGCAAGTCCCGGGGAGTGGTAAAGCTAGCCTATTTCCGGTGGCCGTAGCAAGCCGCAAGGTACAAGCCGGTAGTTTTCCGACCAGGCATCACCGGTACTGATGAATTCGCCCGGTCCGGTCCAGATGGGCCATTTCTCGCGGTTATGCAGCGGTCCGTGTGAATTGCGGCGGTGTCCCAATACTTCAACAGTGATCCGCTGTGATTGCTGCTTGATAAACCCTGACAGGTCGGTCGCGTATGGCGGCCAGGCCGGAATCCCGGCAGTTCGGCCGTCAACACGTATGCGCAGACCGGTTCCTGCAAACTGCGGCACGCGCAGTATGCCGTGTCCGCGTGCCGCTTTTTTGGGCACAGCAAAATGATATGCAACATGTCCGGCATAGAACGGTAAGCCCTGCTTTGTCCAGTCGCCGTACTTGAGTGTCTCCGGCATATTGCCGAGGCTCCATTGCCGGCCGGCACCATACACACCAAAACTGCCCAGCAGGTAAATCATTTCAAACCCGGGATGGGTGTGATCGTAGCGGCAGACAAGCCGCAGACGATTGCAACCGCTTTTCAACGCTGCCGGATTCAGTGCAATCCGGCGCAATGAACGGTCAACCCACCAGCCGTCGTCGGCGGCAGTGGAGACCGTTTCATCATTCAAATAAATCTCATACAGCTCCGGTCGCTCAACCGCCAGCCAGAGTCCGCCGGAGGGCATGTGCTTAACGTCAAAGCTGTAACGCAGCTCAACTTGCGCGGAAACCTTCTTCGCCGGTGGTTGCGCCGCCCACGGCTGACACATCTGACCGCCGCGTAGCCGCAGTCCAAGTTTCTCGCGCACGGCGCGGTCAATCCGCAGTATTTCCTGCTCCGGTTCCGGCGTGGTTCCGCTAAAACTGCAGGACGCCTTGTCCAGCACAAGCACATTCGGTTCACTCAGGCTGACCGGAATGCTGTTCCCGTGACCGAGGGTGCTGGTTCTGCCGCTGAGCAATTTTGCGGCAGGTTGCGCCCGGAGGGTTTTCTTTTTCTTCGGCACAACAAAAATCCGGCTGCCAAGCTGCTCAAGCGACGTATGAATTGCCCAGCCGGTGTTATCCGGCGTTGACTCAGTTTGCAGAAGATTCCCGGTCTGCGGGTCAACCTCGACCGGCCGTCCTTTGCAGCCGTCGAATCCGCGGATGGCAACATCACTGAAGGTGGCGGTGCGCTCGCGCACATAGCCGTCGGCATGCACCTGTGCGGGGTCGGGCTGCTTTTTGAAACCGGTATTACAGACGAATAAGTAGCAGTTGTCGCGGTCTTCGCGCAGTAGATACAATGCCTGGGGGATTTCACGCTGATCGGGGCCGGAAATGGAAATACGCCGGGCACATTCGACCGCGTTTGTTATGGCCGGTTTGCTGATGCGCACCTGTTTGCACTGCGCCGCCAGTGCGGCCGCGGCCGGAGATGGTGCTGCGTCTACCAGCCGCGGCGGCTCACCGGCAAACACCAGCGTGCCGCCGCGCTCAACAAAGCGCTGCAGAAGTTTCAACGTTGTTGCGCGGATGGTGGTCATCGGCGGCACAAGCACCGCCTTGTAGACCGCTTTGCCGACACGCAGTGTGCCGTCGGCTTTTGCCGCACCATGCCGGGCCATGATATCTTCATCACCAAAATCAAAATCGATATGCGCGGTCAGCAGAAATTCGCGAATGGACGTAAAGTCCTTGTGAAGCGCATTCAGATGCGGGGCGGAAGATCCCGCGCCGTTCCATTTCAGCCAGATGCTTTCGACGGGATGCAGTACCAGCAGGTCACGCACCTCTGTGCCGCGGGTCATTACCGCGTGAACGCGTGCAAAATAATCTTCAACGGTCTTGTATGTGTCCCACCACGGCGACTGGTATGAAATGGCGGCGGGATAATCACGCTTGGCCTGACCTTCCATTGTGTACCATGCCAGATGCTGCGCGCGCAGATTTATGCCCAGCGCCACCTGCCAGTCGCCGAGCGCCTTGTGGCCTGCAAGGGGGAAGTCCCATCCGGTGCAGCCGTAAGTCTCGCTCAGGCGCCATTTTCTGCCGAACTGCCGCGCCACGGAACTTGCCTGCTTGGCGGTATCATATATGCGCCAGTGCTCGGTGAGCAGATCAATCCCCGGGGCCTGCATGTGCTCATAAAAACGCATTGCGGAACCCACCATGTTGACCTGGGATGCCAGCGTGTCCTCCGCCAGAACATGGCCGGTAAACAGCAGCTTGTTTTTGCCGCACCACTCGCCGCATAGCCGCGCGAATGCGTCACAGAACATGAAAGTCACGCAGTCGTGGTAATGATAGCGCGCGCGGCGGGATTGGAGACCTTCAAGGTCAAAGAAGATTTCCGGCAGATGCGGAATAATGTCGTAGCCATAACGCTGTTTGAAAACTTTTGGCAGTGAGGCGGTCCATGGGAAAAGATAGCCCTGTTCTCCGGTCCATGGATGATGTCCGCCCTTGGCGGCATGGCATGGTTCGTCGGTGAAAACGCCCGGCACTGATTTGCCAAACTCATCGCCATAGCGTTGGCGATAGGCTTCGTGAGTAACTTCGATAAAGTGTTCGACGGCCTGCGGGTTAAGGGTATCGAGATATGTCTGGTTGTTAAACCATGAGCTTTCTCCCGCCAGGCGCGAGCCGAAAACAAGGCAGGTTTCGCCTTTATTGAGCCTTGCACCGCGGTCATTCAGTTTAATGCGGCGTACGCCGGAAAGTTTCCATCCGTCTACCTTGCCGGCAAACAGCGCCAGAATGTTCTGATGTTTGCGTGCTTTAGCAATGGATTTTTCCATCACCAGATAAAGATGCTGCTGGCGCCAGCGGTGGTCTTTGGTAACCAGTCCGCCCGCCGCGCCGGAAGGCCAGCGGTCTTCGTCATAAATCCAGGCTTTAATGCCGCATTGCTGTGCTTCATCAATGCAGGCGTCAACGCATTCAAACCACTTATCGCCCAGGTAGGGTGTGGCCAGTCCGACGCGCGAATGCATGAAGAATCCGCCGAGCCCGGCGGCGCTGAATGACCGGATCTGCCGCCGCAGTTCATCCGGCTGCAAATCACCGTTCCACGCCCAGAAGGGCACTCCGCGATATTCCGGTCCGGGATTAGAAAGCTCTTTCAATAACTGCCGGTTCATAACAATCCTTTTGTTTGTTGCGTTTGATTATCAGTCGCCTGAAATTCACTACTCTCCACTCTCCAATTTCTGCTTTCTGCTTTCGGAATTTCAACCTCGGAAATTATCAGCTTCGATATGCAGCCGGTCAATCGCATAGTTCATAATCCGTGCGGTGGTTTTGAGATGCTTGGCAGCGGCGGTGCGGTTGCCGCGGTGGCGTTTGAGCGCATCGATGATGATTTCGCGCTCATATGTGTCGAGCAGATCCCGCAGACTGCCGCCTTCAGTCGGTATTATCGCGGTATTGGTTTCCTCGCTGGTTTGCAGCGAAGGGGGCAGGTTGTAGCCGTGAATAACCTGATCGGTGGTGGTCAGTACCGCGCGCTCGATGCAGTTTTCCAACTCGCGCACATTGCCCGGCCAGTGATAGGCCATCATCATATTAATCGCCGCGGTTGAAATGCGTGCGATCGACTTCTGGTAAGCTTCGCTGTATTTTTTTACAAAACTGTCGGCCAGCAGAACAATGTCGGGCCGGCGTTCGCGCAGCGGCGGCAGGTGGATCGGAAACACATTCAGGCGGTAGTAGAGATCTTCCCTGAACCGGTCCTCTGTCATTATTTTTTCCAGATTGCGGCTGGTGGCGGCAATCACCCGCACGTTGACGGTAATTGTTTCATGGCCGCCGACGCGTTCAAAAGCGCGCTCCTGCAGAACCCGCAGCAGACGCACCTGCACCGGCAGGGAGATGTCGCCGATTTCATCGAGAAACAGTGTTCCGCCGTTAGCGAGCTCAAAGCGGCCTTTGCGTTGTTGCTGGGCTCCGGTGAACGAACCCTTCTCGTGCCCGAATAACTCGCTTTCAATCAGGTTTTCCGGCAAAGCAGCGCAGTTCACCGTGATCAGCGGGCCGTTTTTACGTGGGCTGCTGCAATGGATGGCGCGGGCGACCAGTTCCTTGCCGGTGCCCGACTCGCCGCGGATCAGCACGGTGGCCGGACTTTCGGCAACCTGGGCAATCTGTTCATACACCCGGCGCATGCTGTTGCAGTTGCCGATAATATTGCCGGGCCGGTAGCGGTCATCGAGCTGCAGCTTCAAACGCCGGTTTTCCTCCATCAGGCTGCGGCGTTCCTCCATCTGCGTGCGAATCCGGAAAACCGACTCCGCCAGTACGTCGGCAATCAGTTTCAGGTAATTGGCATCGCGCGCCAATTCTTCACGCGCGGCAACCGGGCGGTCAATGCTCATTGTGCCGATTATCTGATTTTGATGAACAATCGGCACACAGATAAAAGCCACGCGTTCGGCCTTGCGTGAGCCCGTGCGGTCCAGAAAATTGGGATCTTGAGTTACGTCGGGCACAATCGCGGTCTGGCCGATTTTTGCGACGCGTCCAGTGATGCCGTCGCCGAGCCGGTATTGTCCGCGCTGTTGCTCTTCAGCCGACAGCCCGCGTGATGCCTCAATCACCAGTTCCTCGGTTCCCGGACGCAGCAGGGTCAGCGTACCGCGCGACATGCCGAATTCGGTCTCCAGAATATCGAGCACCTCATTCATCAGATGCTGCACGTCAACCTCATGTGCAGAGGTCTGCGAGATACGGTAGAGCGTTTCCAGTTCGCGATTAATTCTGCTTGTGTCCGCCATGGCAACGCCTCCTGATTATTTGTCTGTCCCCATAATTTCCCCAAAAACGATTACAATATTGTATGAATAGTCGCCGAATGCAACAAAAATGTTAAAAAGAAACAGGTATTATTTCAGGCGAATTATGGGCGGATTTATTTAAAATACGTCACGTAAGTTGTTCTTTATGAACAATGATAGTTACATGCAGATTTTGTCTGTCCCTCAGTTGGTGTCCCTCAGTTGGTACGCGATTTGCCTAATAGGGTGCATGTTTGATTTGAGTGAAAACAGAAAAATGAAAGGGGGCAGAAGGGGGCTTATGCAGGCAAATGAAGAGTTGGTAGTGAATCGGTAGATGGATAGGAAAAGAAAATGAGAGGGAAGATAATGAATAAGATGATTAAAGGGGGACTGGCGGCGCTGGTACTGACGTTATGTCTGGCCGGCGTCCCGGTCCAGGGGTTTGCTGAAGAAACCGCGGAAATGCCGGTTAGCACAGCGTTGGCGGAAGGGGCCTTCGCGATTGATAACCTGTTTCTGCTGGTTGGCGCGATTCTGGTTATCTTTATGCAACCGGGATTCGCTATGGTTGAGGCCGGATTCAATTCTTCGAAGAATGCCGTAAACATTCTTTTTAAGAACGTAATGGATCTGTGCGTGGGCGTGCTGCTGTATTTTCTGATAGGATACGGCATCATGTATGGAGAAAGTATTCTGGGCGGATTCTTTGGCTGGGGCGGAATGGGTATCGGTGAGTTTACCGATTCCCCCGGTGCCGAAGTGCTGCATCCGCAAGTGGACTTTCTCTTCCAGGTGGCCTTTGCTGCAACGGCTGCAACAATTGTCTCCGGTTCGGTCGCCGGCCGGCTGCAGTTCCGCGCTTATTTGATTTACAGCGCGATTCTCACCGGCCTGATTTATCCGATCAGCGGTTTCTGGCAGTGGGGCGGCGGCTGGCTTAGCGAGTTGGGCTTTCATGATTTTGCCGGCTCACTGGTCGTGCATGCCGTCGGCGGCTTCGCCGGACTGGCCGGTGCAATCGTGCTTGGTCCGCGGATCGGACGTTTTGGCGCCGATGGCAAGCCGCGTGCGCTGCCGGGCCATAACCTGCCAATGGCCACTCTGGGATGCTTTATCCTGTGGGTCGGCTGGTACGGGTTCAATCCGGGCAGTCAGCTTGCTCTCTACGGCAGCGAGAATACCAGTGCGGTGATGATGATTGCAGTCAATACCACGCTGGCGGCCGCCGCCGGTGGATTGTTTGCGATGGTTTTCACCTGGATACTGCACGGCAAGCCGGAATTGTCCATGGCGCTCAACGGCATTCTGGCCGGACTCGTCGGCATTACCGCCAACTGTGATCTGGTCAGCAATGTCTCCGCCATCATCATCGGCGCAGTGGCCGGTATCCTGGTTGTCCTGGGTGTCAAGCTGCTTGATAAGCTGAGAATTGATGACCCCGTTGGTGCATGGCCGGTCCACGGACTGTGCGGCATCTGGGGCGGAATTGCCGCCTGGATCTTCGGCGGAGCCGAAATGATCCCGCAGATTGTCGGATCAATCGCAATTCCTGTATGGGCCTTTGCAACCATGTTCGCGCTGTTCAGCATACTGAAGGCTGTGGGCATGCTGCGGGTCAGCCAGGAAGAGGAATGGCGCGGACTGGATATCGGTGAACATGGCGAGGAAGCATATTCCGGGTTCCAAATCTTCACCACGAGCTAAAGCAACAAAGGGTACCGCAAGGTACCAGGAGGAAAGAACAATGAAATTGATCATTGCATACATACAACCGGAGCGGCTCAACGCGGTGAAGCAGGCGCTCTATGACAAGGAAGTCTACAAGATGTCCGTCACCAATGCCCTCGGCTGCGGTCAGCAGAAGGGCTACCACGAGAACTATCGCGGGGTGGACATCGAGGTGAACTTGCTGAAAAAGGTGCGGTTGGAGATCGCGGTCAACGACGACTTCGTCGACAAGACCGTGGAAGCCATAGTTGCGGGTGCGCGCACCGGTAATATTGGAGATGGAAAAATCTTCGTAATGGCCTTGAGCGATTGTATTCGCATTCGCACAGGGGAAAAGGGGAAGGAGGCCATTGGTTGATTTTTTTCATAACCTGCCGTCTTTCGGAGGGCATGTCCCTCCGGGAGCGGCGGGTTTTTTGATAAACCAGAGGTTAGGCAGAGGTTAGGTAAGCAGGATAATCCGGAAAGTTTCCGGGAAAGAAAGGGAAGAGAAAATGAAGACAATGAAAATGACAGTGGCGGTAATGGCGGCAGTGATGACGATGGCGGTTTCCGTGATGGCGGTGGAGGCTGAGATTACATTGAGTGTTGATGCGGCGAGCGCGTATGTGTTCCGCGGCGTCACCCTTAATGACGGTCCGGTGCTGCAGCCTGGCATGGAAGCGGAAATCGGCAGCTTCGTTATCGGTGTCTGGGGCAATATTGACCTGGATGACTTTGACGGAACACTGGAAGAAGGCCAGTTCTCGGAAATCGACGTGTATGCCGCATATGCGCTGCCGGTGGAATTCATGGATATTGCAATCGAATACTGTGAATACACATATCCGGGCGCTGAAGGCAAAGCCGACCGTGAGTTTGCGCTGGCTTTCGGGCTGGATGTGCCGTTGAGTCCCTCCTTGCTGGTGGCCTATGGTGTTGACGGCGGGATCAAGAAAGATCTCTATGTCGAACTGGGCGCAGGCTATGAGATGGATGTAGCCGAGATGTTCAGCATTGAGCTGGGCGCGACCATCGGCTACCTCAGTCCCGATGAAGGCGACAGCGGGTTCTCAAACTACACGCTGACCCTTGGCGCGGCCAAAGGCCCGCTCTATGCCAGCGTTACCTATGTCGGCCAGATTGATGATGACGTGCTGACCGATGAAGATTATGACGTGGAAGTCTACGGCCTGCTCGGCATGGCCTTCTCGTTCTAAATAATCATTATTAAATGCGACAGGGCGGTGAGACTTTAGGTTTTGCCGCCCTGTTTGTTTTTTGTCGCGTCATGTTGTGTGTTAACGTAAGCTTGATTGGAGTAAATAGCTTTGAAGGCCAAGTCCTATCATAGATGAGAATAGAGCGTTTCTCAAAAGTTTTGTCGTGATAGAACAGACATTACCATGTCCGCTGACCTTGGTCGGCGGACGGAAAAATTCAAGGGTCTATTGAAGAATCTGTGGGTAATATTGAATAAGACTG
>PXDI01000155.1 GCA_003565095.1 PVC group bacterium
GACGCGTGGCCAGCGGCGCCCGGCCGCGCGCACCGAATACAGCATAAAATCCGGATTTCGATGCCTTGATCTCCTCCTGTATCGGATCTTTTAAGAAAAAGTTATCCGCCTCCTGCGTTTCACCCCCGAAAACGACATGCTGACGGTTGCCAACCCGGCGGGTGGCTACCGTATGTGTCGTGCTTTTAGCGGCAATTCTGGTTGAAAACAGGCGTGAATTCATGTCGGATGACATGATCAGCAACCATGCCCCGCCGGCATACTCTCCGGTCCCCGGCGGCATCCAGCTCAGCGGTAACCCCCAGGCACTGCTGCCACCCAGATATACGCGCCCTTCATGGTCGGCGGTGATCGAATGCGGACGCACCGCATTCCCCGCCCCGCTGGAAAGCCGGGCGGTGAATTCCTGCCCGCGCAAGTATTCCCCGGTGGCAGGATTGTGCCGCGCAAAATAAGTCTTATGCTCAGAACGCGTATTGTGAAAACTATGATAGCGGTCCCCGCCGGCCTGCGGAACGCGCTGCGAAACATCAAAAGGACTGTAACGGAAAATATGGTTGCCGCCGGCACTCTCGTAGGCCACATACAACAGACCATCCTGCCCGATACTGCACCGGATTCCGCGTGTATCGGCCATATTGTTTTCAGGACGGTTCAGAAAACGCGGACTGTCGCGGTCGGTCGACCAGTCATAACCAAGATATTTGACTTCGCCGTTGAAACCGACCCCTCTTATGTAGGCGATCTGCACTGGAAAAACCCGGGTTCCCTCCCAGCTATTAGCCTGCCGCCAGCCAATATGGATAACCGTTTCGGACGGTTCGTGCAAAGTCACATCCAGCGTATTACGGAAACCGCCGAAATCCGCCACCAGCTTGCCCGCGGCATCATGCAGATAGATCTGTCCGCTGCCGGGCGAATGACTGTCAGGATTCCCCTGCCGTGAACCATGGGTCAACACTACATTAAAACCTTTATCGCCGGCAGCCACCCGCCAGACATTGCGCCCGGAAAACTGACGTTTCCAGAGAACCCTGCCGGCTTCGGCATCAAGTTTCAATAAACCGCGGTCCCAGGCGGCAATATACAGGTTGTCACTGCCGTCAATGTCAATATCGAGCACCCTGTGCGCCAGCCGGGTTACCTTCAGCACATGCATGCCGTCCGGCGTAAGATGAATTAATGCACCGCCCCAGTGCCGGGCCGCACCATCCAGCAGACCGGCCCGCCCGCCACCGGGTTCAGCATCCCCGATATTTGCCGCCAGAACAATCCGCCCGTCGGATAAAATAACCGCACCACGGACCGCATCAGCCGAATCGCTGCCGCCAAGATAAGTTGAAATAGTCAGATCAGATTCACTGACCGCCCCGTAAACCGTCTGCGCGGATAAACAGAATAACGCCAGCAGACCAGCAAACACCATCATCCGCAAAACCGTCCTGTTACGTATTGCATTCATGCCGCTAATCTACAACATTACCAACGCTTGTCAAACACACGATCAGTTTACCGGCAGTGCGGCCAAGCTTCCGTGAATTGAGCACTCCGGACTTTCGCCAATCAGATTGAGCTTATAATCCCTGGCCTGATCCCGCATCAACACCGGCAACAATCAGTAACATGAAAACCGCAAAGATAAAAACCACCGCCGCGATCCGCAACGGACCGATCCGCTGATGCCGCACAACCATATTCCCGGCGCTGTCCCAGCTTGTTACACCGTCCCGGGTCAAACGCGCATAGGCATTTGCCTGTGTAATCAGGGTCAAGAGCGGTATACTCATACCCACCCCGCGCACCCAGACCCGCAGACTGCGGGTAAGCGCCTCATTAAAACCCGGCAGTGCACCGTCACCACGGTGGACACTAATCTTTAACAGCGCTTTGCCGGGAGTGGTCCCCCAAGAGCACAGCATTGCTGACTCAACAAAAACAAACACCAGCGTGGCGATGAAACTGAACAAAAACGGATTGATATGCAGAAACGGTTCATAAATCAGCAGCATTACAAGTCCCAGCACAAAACCCCACAGCAGATAATCAAGAGAACGCGCCCAGTAACGCACCCACGGGCGGATCTGCGGGCAGCCGTCCGTCTGTGGTAAAGACGTCTCAGCCGACAATTCCTGCGGCGGGTTCCCGTCAAATATGCGCTCTGCCAACAAACGCATCTCAACCCAACCATCCATGCCATCAGTCCATACCAGCGTCTCAGGAAACAGCCGCCCGGCCTTCAACAGTTCCGCTAAAACCTCAGCCGTAACCGGGCCCTGTGCCTGACCTTCTTCAACATAATGCCATAACTGCAAAACCGACCTCCTCGCAATAAATATATAAACATCATTACCGCTATTATCCCGAATATCAAGCAGGACATTAGCACTATTTGCTGGAAATCTGTACATTACAAAAGTATTGTACAGGACATTTGAGAAGAACGACTATGCAAAGAAACACTCGACAACGCAAGGCGATTGAGCAGGTTTTAGAGGGAGCCACCCGGCCGTTGACCACGGACGAAATCCTTAAGAAGGCCCGCCTGACTGTCCCCGGACTTGGGCTCGCCACAGTTTATCGTGCCCTAAATGCGCTGCAAGGTGACAGCCGGATTGTTGCGGTTGATATTCCCGGACAGTCTTCACGCTATGAAAAGGCCGGCCTCAAGCATCACCACCATTTTTTGTGCACTAAATGCCAAAAGGTTTTCGAGCTGCCGGGCTGTTCGTATTCCGGTCACGGTGACAGCAGCCTGCCAAATGGCTTCAAACTTGAAGGTCACGAGGTAATTCTCTTCGGCCAGTGCCGCTCCTGCGCAAAATGATTTGGTACATTTTTTCGTACAGCAACGACATACATTAGAAAAACGGCCCCACGGATGGGATGCCCGTCCCACGGATACACTTGCCCGATTCACTTTCAACGACGGGCACAGGTGCGGCTGATGCGACGACTACCAGACAACAACAATTTACTCACAGATTTTTCGGAATGCCCCATCTTTGTATTGATCCGTGGGCCGGGTTTCCCATCCGTGGGTTATCATTCCCCTTTCCCCAGCGGCGATAACGTGCTCTC
>PXDI01000168.1 GCA_003565095.1 PVC group bacterium
AAAACGCCAGGCAGAACCTGGCGTTTTTTCGCTTCAATCAAGCCAGGCTCAGGCCCGGCCGATTCCAGAATTGCTTAGGTTCGGAAGAACCGGATGCTGATACCGCCGACCAGCAGCATGAGCATGGCAAACAGCGCGATGCTCCAGTTGCTCATGGTCGGGACGGGCAGGGGCTCAAATTCGGAAACACCACACGACAGGAAGTGAGTCGTGTCTTCCGAGACCCCTTCATCGTCTACGTTGCATTGAATCTCAGCGCTGAACGTATCTCCATCCTCAGCATCCTCTGGCAGCGCACAAGAAACCTGGAAAGAAATGGGATCAGCTCCTGCTTCAATAACGGTCAACTCATTCAGGGGCAAGGTTGTTGAAAACACACCAGAGGGACGGAGAATCTCATCAGCCTCCCTATCCAGGTTCTCCTCAACGGTGCCGCCTTCAACCAAGTCACACTGAACGGTTGCGTCCGCAGAGCCAACGTTTTCAATGCTGCCCTGTCGGGTGAGAGTCTCGCCTTGCAAGCCAGTTCCCAGATTCACCGGCCCGAACTCAGGCGTGACCTGCAGATCGGCCACTGCGGTGCCCGTGCCGGTCAGAGTCGCGTTGGCAGTATTGGCGTCACTGGTTACCTCAAGGGTTCTAGAGAAATCATCTTCATTCTCCGGATCGAAGCAAACCTCAAGCACACACGACTGACCGCCGCCCAACTCCACGCCGTTGCAGGAATCAGAAACCGAGAAAGGCTCATCTACAGATGCGGCACCCACAGTCAAGGCGTTAACGGTACCCGTGTTCTCTAGCGTGATCGTCTGACAGAAGGCTCCTTCGTTGATATCTCTGTCAGGGAAGTCAAACGAGCCCGGATCTTCCTGGATGACGAGATTAGCGTCACTCGGGACGCCCTCACCCGTAAGCTCTACTTCATCGTTGGTCACTTCGCCGGCATCACTGCCAACCACCAGAGAGCCAGTTGCAGGCCCGTCTGCGCTCGGACTGAAGGTCACATCAATCGAGCAACCTTCACCGTCGGCCAAAATAGTACCGACGGAACAATCGCCGTCCGCCAGATCAAAATCCCCCGTTATGTTAATCGAACTAATTTCCAAGTCGATGCCGTCTTCGCCATCATTCGACACAGTCACTGTCTGGACACCCGAAGTCGTCCCAGTCTGCTGAGAACCAAAATTAAGTTCCGGGGGCTGCACAGTCAAAACAGCTGTTACGGCCACCACATCAATTGAGCCGTCATTCAACTCCGTGGGCTCAACCGGTTGGACCTGGTCGTCTGAAAAAGAGGCTTCGGCGATTTCAAGCGGAAGGGTCGTACCCTCGAGCGTTTCATCCGCCGCAATCTCGAAATCTATTGAACCAAGCGATCCATCTGGGAAAGGATTCAACTGACCATCTGGTTCTGCAAGAACTCGAACGTCACCACTGCCGAGCACGGAGCAAAGCACCGATCCTCCGCCGCAGTTTTCAATGTCGGGCGTGAGATTAGCTGTATCGAACGTGATGTCAAACTGAAACCCGACAACTTCGTCCGTCGGGTTTGTAAAGTCAAGAGGGATTGTCACTGTTGTCCCCGGCGCCCCCTCAGCAGACCCAACGGTCACGATGGGTCCAGCGATCGCTTCTACGTGAAGCGCGAGTGAAACTCCCCCAGCCAGCACGACCGAACCCAAAAAGCGTCCCAAATTCAAATCCATAATGTTCACCGTAAGATATAGAGCCTAATAACGATAGTTGCAGAAGACGATTGAGCCCTCAATCCAGTTCTAGAATGACCCGTCGCATACAAATGATGTCGAATACGCTGACAGATCCATCCCGATTACAGTCTGGCTGTCCGGGAGCGAACGACCTTTCCAAAATCTCATTGCGTACAGCCACTATGTCGAAGATTCCGATTCCACCATCCCCGTTTGCATCCCCGGCCACCAAACGTTCTGGCCGACTTTGCCGCCGTGAGTCAAAATCATCAAAATCGATCGACCCTCCAGTATTCACGGGATTCAAATTCCCCAAAAATACCTGCGCCACAGTCAGCCCAGATGTATCGACCGTCATAACTTGGTCATCAGCGCCATTGACAGAGAAGCGAACCTCTGCCTCAACGTCCGCTGACCAAGCAAAATCAACCTCATTCCACCCCGGTTCCGCAGCGAAACTCTTGGCATGTTCCTCATCAGCCGAATCGAAAATGCTCAATTCAAGGTCACTGCCGTCGTACCACACTCGGATTAAGTCACCTGTTCCGTCGTTTGCGGCAAAAATCAACAGATCATCGGCACCAACGTCAGCGTCGTCGAGGAAAACGTAAAACCGCACGTTGTAGCTTTGTTCATCAACTGGTGATTCATCAACCAGATACCGCTGTTCCCCGTCTATCGGCACCCGCAGGCCACAGGGGCCGGCAAACCGTCGATTAGCGGCACCTTGAGTTCCGGCAGGATTGCCATTATCGAAGCCAAAAGAATCTGACCAGTTTTCAATGGTGCAATCCTGAGCCTGCAGATTCATCGAAAACACCAATGCAGCCCCCGCGGCTAGAGCCAAACCTGCCAATGTCTGCATGGAGCTGCGGTTTGATTCATATCTAGTTTTGAATTTCATTGAAGCTTCCTCTTAAATGAAGGATCGCGGATCGCACTTGATTTGAGGGTAATCAACGCCCGAGTGACGCACTTGTCTAGCACTCAAGCACGTCCCAACGCCAACTTCCGCGAAACTTTTCGTTCCTGACGGAGTCTAGCGCACCTGTCCAGCCTCCGCAAGCAGGAATCTTGCCCTTGCATAAACCGGTTGCTGAATTTGCGCGTTCATCAGCCTATTACTACGTATCCAGCAGTCAAATGGCGACAGACCAAGGGAATTTTCTCTGAGGATTGAGTGGTTTCTCGCCTGGCCCGCCTTCGGCTCGGGTCGGACTTCGGGGTTCGAACCAATCCGCTCCCCCGGTCAGAAATGACACGGCCCGCGCAAGGCGGGCCGTGTCATTTCTGGCTGGGGGAGAGGGATTCGAACCCCCGCTGACGGAGTCAGAGTCCGTAGTCCTACCACTAGACGATCC